>NZ_JAGBIX010000074.1:0-59411 GCF_017934775.1 Kandleria sp.
CCTAACATATAAAAATACCGTAGGACATACGGAAATTTACGCTTGTGGACATTGTGTAAGACGAGCCGACAAGGTGACTTGTTAGGAACGCAGTAGTGGTTGAAGCAAGAATCCCACGAGTTTAGTCGTGTGGAGTGTCAAATCTGTAATGTGGAATCAGACACCATTAATGTGATGGAGGAGAATGAAAAAGATATTGTTTGTTAATACATAAAAAAAGTTCCTGGAATTCCAGGAACTATTTTTTATAGAATCGACTTGCGATTTTATCCATATAAGGAATATTGTAGATTGTATCGGGATGATCTTTATAAAGATAAAGAATCACTACAAAATAAACAATTATGGCAAGTCCAATTGCTGCCACCAATGGAATAAGTACACGATGTGTAAACATAAATAGCACAGTATAGCTTCCATATGCGACTACGCCCATGATGACTGCAGCAATAAGCGGTAAGATGAAGATACGTTTCCACTTATACTTGAAATGCACAAGCTTAACAAGTGCACGCTGGTTGGTAATACACATCTGCAATGCATAAAGTGCAGAACCGATAGCTAGCGAATATAATGAGAATTCATGTAAGTTTGCGCTAGGAATCAATAAAAGCAATGCAGCAAGAATAATTAAATGTGTTACTAAGGCAACAGCAGCATTCTTCAATGGAATGTTAGGATGGCTGATAGCCTGAAGAATACCATTGGAAATAGTTGATAGCCCATAGAAGATTGTAGCACATGATCCAATTGTCAGTGTTGTAGCTGCAAGTGAAAGTGTGGCCTTCTGAGGGAAGAGCACACCCATGATTGGATAAGATAATACGGCAAGTCCCACTGCACATGGAATAATGACAAGCATGGCAACAGAGATGCTGTTTTCAATATTGGCACGTACATCTTTCAAATTATCTAAGGCGTAACTTGAAGAGATGGCAGGAATGGATGCTGTTGACATTGCAGATGCAAGGGCAACAGGGACATTCATAAGGACAGTGTATTTACCAGCATAGACCCCATATAGAGAAGTAGCGGCATCATGTCCTAAGCCTCTGAAGTTCATGATCATGTAGTAAAGTGACATATCGATAATTGTAACAAGGTTATAGACACAAGTTGCAATAATGATTGGTGTCACAATTGTCAGAATTGACTTGAAAATTTCTTTTGTAGTTGCAATTCTCTCGTTTTTATTGACATTCTTTGATTCTTCAAAATCACCGTGATCCTTGAAATACTTGTAGACAAGATAAATCAAGGCAATAAGAACGCCGGCTCCAGTACCAAGGGCACTTCCGGCAGAGCCAAGGCTTGCTTTTGCGACATGTGAGCTGTTGGCTCCTAATCCTTTAATAAAGAGGTAGGCTGCACCAACAGAAACAATGGCGTTAAGAAGCTGTTCAACAATCTGTGAGATTGAAGTGTACTTTGTTGTATTATGTGCCTGGAAGTATCCTCTCATGACACCGACTAATCCGGAGAAGAAGATAGTTGGACAAAGTACCTGCAATGTCATTGCAGCGCCTTTTGCGCTAAGGGCGAAAGGTGCAGCGATGAATGTGATGATTGCGACCACAGAACCAATGATTGAAATATAGATCAATGCACATTTAAAGATCTTGCGTGCATTACCATATTCTTCAAGAGCAATCTTTTCGCTGATCAGCTTAGAGATTGCGGTTGGAATACTGTAAGAAGAAAGCAGAAGAATCATGGCATAGACATTATAGGCTGTGGAATAGTAGCCATTTCCTAAATCGCCAATCATACGTGTCAGTGGGCTTCGATAAAGAACCCCGATAATACGGACAATGATACCTGCTAAAGCCAGGATTCCGGCTTGTTTAACGACAGTCTTTGATTTATTCATTTTTTCACTCCTATTTAATTGTCATATCATCTCGAATGTACACCAAATTGAAGATGAATGCAAATCAGAATAAGAAAATTATACAATAAAAAACAAAATATTAACTTATATAGAAGGGTTTTCTTTGTTTTGTGAAGTTGTGTACGAAAACGGTATGAAGTATGCTATAATGGTACAAATGAATATGTGGAGGAATATATGAAAAACAATAAAGTCATTATTGCTTTAGATTTTAAGGACAAAGAACATGTTTCGATGTTTTTAGGCCAATTTAAAGAAGAAACTCTCTATGTCAAAGTAGGGATGGAACTTTTTTATGGAGAAGGTCCTGATATTATTAGGATGATAAAAGAAAAGGGACATAAGATCTTCTTGGATCTTAAATTGCATGATATCCCACATACTGTTCATCAGGCGATGAAACAGTTGGCAAGATTGGATGTGGATATTGTCAATGTACATGCTTCTGGCAGCAAGAAGATGATGGAAGAAGCTATTTCTGGTTTAGAGGAAGGCAAGACTGGGGAAAAGAGACCGTTATGTATTGCGGTTACTTGCTTGACATCTTTAGATCAGGATGTTCTTGATCAGGAGTTATTGATTCATGATTCATTAGAAGATGTTGTTGTCCATTGGGCAAGCAATGCCAAAGCGGCTGGTCTTGATGGTGTAGTCTGTTCACCATTGGAATCAAAGCCAATTCATGAAAAGCTTGGTACATCATTCTTGACAGTAACACCAGGTATCCGCTTAGCTACTGATAGCGTTAATGATCAAAAGCGTGTTACGACACCAGCAATGGCTAGAGAATTAACATCAAGCTACATCGTTGTAGGACGATCAATTACTGCAGCAGCTGATCCAGTTGCAGCATATAAAGAAGTTGTAAGACAGTTTCAGGGGGAAGAGTAATATGGAAACAGCTAAGAAAATTGCAAAGGATTTATTAGATATCAAGGCGGTGTTTTTAAAGCCAGATCAGCCTTTTACTTGGGCATCAGGTATTAAGTCACCAATCTATTGTGATAATAGATTAACTTTATCTTATCCAGAAGTTAGAAAAGATGTAGAAGAAGGGTTAGCAGAACTTATCAGAACAAACTTCCCAGATGTAGAATGTCTTGAAGGGACTTCAACAGCTGGTATTGCACATGCCGCATTAACTGCTGATATTTTAGGGTTACCTATGGGGTATGTAAGAGGCTCTAACAAGACTCACGGTCGTCAGAATAAGATTGAAGGTGTAGTTAAGAAGGGTATGAAGGTTGTTGTAGTAGAAGATTTAATTTCTACTGGTGGATCTTCATTAGAAGTTGTTCAGGCTTTAAGAGATGCAGGATGTGAAGTACTTGGTTTGGTTGCAATCTTTACTTATGGTTTACCAGCTGCTACAAAGAACTTTGAAGAAATGAATTGTAAGTATGTAACACTTTCATCTTATGATGCATTATTGCCTGTAGCGATGGAAAATCATTATATTGAAGAAGCGGCTTTAGAAAAATTAAAAGCTTGGAAACAAGATCCTCAGGATGAATCTTGGATGGAAAAATAAGTCGTTCTGAGGTCCTTGTATACGATTTAAAGGAGGTACTGTATGATCGAAGCTGTTAAATATGTTCTAAAAGAGAACTTCTCAAATGTCTTTCGTATCTATTCAATAGCGAAATACCAGGTTCTTGCAGATATGAGAGATTCTAAGCTGGGACTGTTTTGGAACTTTGCAAATCCGGTTATTCAGTGTTTAACTTACTGGTTTGTATTTGGACTTGTATTTGACCGTAAGGCCGTTGATGGCATTACCTACATCTGGTGGATGCTAGGTGGAATGGTCTGCTGGTTCTTTATTTCGCCTTGTATCACTGATGGATGTAATGCGATCTTTAAGAGAATCAATATCATCACAAAAATGAAATTCCCGGTAAGTGTCTTGCCGGCAACAGTTATTTTCTCTAAGCTGTTTGATCATTTCTGTCTGATGATCATATTAACAATTCTGCTTGCATTAGGAGGCTATTATCCATCATTGCATTGGTTTGGATTAGCTTACTATTGTTTTTGTGCGATTGTTTTTACAATCTCTTTATCTATGACCACTTCAGTATTGAATATGCTTGCTAGAGACGTACGTAAGCTTATTCTTGCGTTGATGAGATTGTTATTGTATATGACACCAATCTTATGGGATATTAAGAGATTGCCTGCGATTCTTCAAAGAATCATGTTGACAAATCCTGTTTATTATATTGTAGAAGGATATCGTGATTGTTTCTTCTATCATAAAGGATTTATGTATTATAAATATTCAATGACAACGTTTTGGATTATTACCATTGTATTATTTGTTTTTGGTAGTACAATGATGTATAAATTCAAGGCAAAATTCGTAGACTTTATTTAGGAGGTATGTTATGGATTCTAATATTGCAATAGAAGCAAGACATGCTTCTAAAATCTATGAATTAAGAGGAAAACAAAAAGGGGAACAGGGTCAGAAATTCTATGCGTTAAAGGATTTGAACTTTTCTGTTCAGAAAGGGGAAGTTGTTGGTGTTCTAGGAACAAACGGTTCTGGGAAATCAACGATTTCCATTATTCTTGCAGGAATCTGTGATCCTGATGAAGGGGAAATCAAGGTCAATGGTTCTCAGGCGCTGATTGCGATTAACACTGGTTTAAATCAGCAGTTGACTGGTATGGAAAATATCGAACTTAAGGGTGCTTTGCTTGGTCTTACTAGAAGCAAGATAGAAAAGATTAAGGCAGGGGTTATTGAGTTTGCGGAAATCGGAGATTTCCTTTATCAGCCAGTTAAGACTTATTCAAGTGGTATGAAATCCCGATTAGGGTTCTCTATTAACTTATGTCTAGATCCTGAAATCATGATTGTCGATGAAGCGTTGAGTGTCGGTGATAAAGGCTTTGCTCAGAAATGTATCAATAAGATGAAAGAATTACGTGATGAAGGTAAGACAATCATCTTTATTTCACATAACTTAAAGCAAGTGCGAGACTTCTGTGATACTGCCATGTGGATTGAAGGCGGAATGCTAAGAGAATATGGTGATATCGATGAAGTGTGTGATCGCTATGCACAATATGTGGATTATTATAATAATCTATCTGGTAAAGATAAAAAGAAAGAGCGTGATCGCAAGTTTGCGAAACGTATCATCAAAAACTCTAAGCAGTCGTTCTTTGATAAGCTCTTTGCTGCCTTGAAGACAAGGTAACCTGGAGGATTTATGAGAAATACACAAAATATTATTATCAAAGATTTATCAATCAATCGTATTGTTGTAAGAATTGATGGTGAATCTTTGATTCCTTTAAAGAAGCTTGTATTAAAAGATTCTATTACTAATACGGTATTGGATCTTCATTCAGTCAAATGGGAAGGGTCAGCTTTTCATCTCTCATTTAATCTGATGTCTTTAAATCATGAGCATCCGATTGAATCTGGAGATTGGTATCTCATTGGTATTGATAAAAATAATAAGAACCATGAATGCTATCCTGTTGAAGAATTGATTAAGGGAATGAAAGAAAGAACGTTTAACATTTCCAATAAGTACAATGCTTATTTTGATAAGAGTCAAAAGAATTATTACTATGCTGAAAGCAAGATTGATGAAGATAATCAGTCTTTCTTCTTAAAGATAGAATATGCTGTTCCTAGTGAACCTTTGACTTTTATGCAAAAAAGAAAGAAAGCTTATAAAAAGCATATGCATAATCTTTCTGTGTGGGGCTTTGTTAAAGCTTTTAACTTTTTTAAGAAGTTCAATAAGCCAAATGGCAACAGATTGTTATTTACATCTTCTTCAAGAAGTGAGATTGGCGGCAATCAATTGTATGTCTACAATCGCATGAAGGAAAGAGGCGTAGATCAGCAGTTTAAGATTGATTTTTCTTATAAGGCTAATATCAAAGATCGAAGAGGATTATTGAATAAGTTCTCTTTTACAAGAAAGCTTGCTATGGCTAATATCATCATCTGTGATGATTATCAGCCTGAACTCTATCATGTAGAATATGCTGATGGGGTAGAAATCATTCAATTATGGCATGCCTGTGGTGCATTCAAGACAGTTGGTCTTGAACGTATGGGAAAACCAGGAGCACCAGCATTTGATACTAATGTTCATAAGTGCTATACCGCAATGACTGTATCTTCACCATTGGCTGCAGCACATTATGCTGAAGCATTTGGTATCGATGAATCAAAGATTGTATCTTTAGGAGTACCTCGTACTGATATCTTCTTTGATGAAGAATACAAGAAAGAGATTATTCCTAAGGTTAAAGCAGCATTCCCACAAATTGAGAATGCTGATGAGGTTATTATGTATGCACCAACATTTAGAGGAATCAATGCGCGTTATGCCTATTTCCCAATGGATATGATTGATTTTGATGGCTTTGGTGAATATTTAGAAAAACATAATAGCGTCATGCTTATTAAGATGCATCCATTTGTAAGAGAACCACTTCCTATTCCAGAAAAATACAAAGATCGCATCATTGATGCATCTTCTTATAGAGAAATCAATAACATGCTCTTTGTAACTGATTTATTGATTACTGACTATTCATCAGTTATCTATGAGTTCTCACTCTTTAATAAGCCAATGCTCTTCTATGCATTTGATCGTATGAAATACGAAGCAGATCGTGGGTTCTATGAACCATATGCTAAAATGGTGCCTGGTAAGATTGTCAGAACGTCAGAAGATCTTATCGCTTCATTAGAAGCACGTGATTTTGAATATGAAAAGGTGGCACCTTTTGTAAAGAAGAACTTCAGCTATACAGATGGAAAATCAACTGATCGTATTATCGATCAATTGATTTTAAAGAATAAGTAAAAAGAGTGGATATATTATATCCACTTTCTTTGTCAAGGAGGCAAAATATATGAAGAAAGTATTTCCTCATCCTACCTTCAAGAATATTAAGATTAAATCTTTAGGGGTAGGAGAAACTATTAATATCAAGCCCTTGATCAGGGGACCTGAAGGTGAGATGGAAGCAGACATTCATTATAAAAGTGATATGAGTGATATTCTTTCAGTTGATCAGGAAGGAAATGTAACAGGATTAAAAGAAGGATATGGTGAAATTCTCGCATTTGCCTGTGGCAAATTAGCAAGATTGCCTCTCCATGTCGCCAATGTACCTTCTGGTATAAAGCAGGTGACAGGACATCGTGGCTTAAGAGGATTAGCAGTTGAAAATACAATGCCTTCCTTTAAGCTTGCTGCAAAGCATCATGTAGACTTTATTGAAACTGATATTGCAATCACAAAAGATCATCAGCTGGTTCTTTTCCATGATGTCAAATCAATGAAAAGACTGACTGAAGAAGAAAGACCAGTCAATGATTTAACTTTAGAAGAAGTCAAGAAGGTAAAGTTTACAGCTGGTAATCATCTAGAAGATTATCCTGATGTCAGTGTTCCAACTCTAGATGAATATCTTGATTTTATGGAAACAACATCTTCTTATCCAATGATTGAGCTTAAGGATCCTCAACTTAAAGATCATGAAGAACTACTGATTCAGATTAGAGATAAAGTAGATGCACATGGCTTTAGTGATCATGTAAGAATTACTTCTGCTAGTATGGATAACCTGTTTGCTTATGAGAAGATCAATAAGAATCATGAACTATGGATCATTGTGGAAGAACCACTTGATGATATTGAACTATTAAAAGCACATCAGTGGAATTATTCAGTTAAAAAGAATGCCTGCAAAAAAGATTTTGTTAAGCAGGTACATGATGCTGGATTAAAGACTGATGTATGGATTATCAATGATAAAAAGGAAGCAAAAGACTTTCTTGATTGGCCAATTACATCTATGACAAGCGATGTTGTGATTATGGATGAAGCAGTCAAATAGGTAGATATTTAATGTTAAGTGTGATATTATACGCTTATCAAACGGAGGTTATATAAAATGATCTATGCGGAAATTTTGGCAGGCGGTAAAGGTACAAGAATGGGTAATACTGCTATGCCTAAACAATTCTTGATGTTAGGAGGAAAACCAATCTTTGTTCATACTGTAGAACAGTTCTTAATGAACACAAGAATTGATGAAATTATTATCTGTACTCCTGAAGTCTGGATTGCACATACTAGAGATACTTTAAAGAAATATATTAAAGATTTATCAAAAATTCAGATTGTAGCAGGTGGTGCTACAAGAAATGATACTATCATGAATGGTATTAAGTTTATTGAAGAAACATATGGTTTAAATGATGATGATGTCATCTTGACACATGATGCAGTAAGACCATTCTTAACTCAGAGAATCATTGATGACAATATTGAAGGTGCTATTAAATATGGTGCAACTGATACTGTTGTAGAAGCATTTGATACAATTGTACATTCAGTAGATGGAAAGATTATTACTGATATTCCAGTAAGAAGTGAAATGTTTCAGGGGCAGACACCTCAGTCTTTCAATATTAAGCTTTTAAAAGAATTCTTTGAAAACTTGACTGATGATGAAAAAGAAATTCTTACTGATGCATGTAAAGCACTTGTCATTAAGGGACATGATGTACATCTTGTAAGAGGCGAAAGCTATAATATGAAGATTACAACTCAGTACGATCTTAAGGTTGCTAATGGTCTGGTAGAAGGGCAGAAAATCTAAATGATCAATACTGTCTATAGATTAATTGCACCTAAATCAATTCGTGCTGATTTCGTTGATCTTAAGCTAGATGAAGAAAGAATTATTATCAGACCAACATATCTTTCTATCTGTGCTGCTGATCAGAGATATTATACGGGATCAAGAGGAAGAGTTGTCATGAAGCAGAAGCTTCCAATGGCACTTATTCATGAAGCAGTTGGTGAAGTTGTCTATGATCCAAAAGGTGAACTTCCTGTAGGAACTCATGTTGTTATGATTCCTAACACACCAAATGAAAAAGATGATATTATCAAAGAAAACTATTTAAGATCGTCTCAGTTTAGAGCATCAGGTTTTGATGGCTTTATGCAGAATGTTGTTTCTATGAGAAGAGATCTCGTTATTCCATTTGATTATGAACCAGAAGTAGGTGTTCTTCTTGAATTAATGAGCGTTGGTATGAATGCGGTTAGTACATTCAAGAAACATGCTCATGATCGTAAGGATGCTATTGGAATCTGGGGAAATGGAAATGTCGGTTTCGTAACAGCATTGATCTTAAGAAAAGAATTTCCAGATGCAAAGATCTATGTGTTCGGTGTTGAAGAACACAAGAACAGATATTTCTCATTTGCGGATGATACATTCATCATCAATGATATTCCAGAAGATCTTCAGTTAGATCACGCTTTTGAATGTGTAGGTGGAAGAGGTTCGGAAGCTGCTATTTCTCAGATTATTGATTATATTAAACCACAGGGAACAATCAACCTTATGGGTGTATCTGAGAATCCTGTGCCAATCAATACAAGAATGGTATTGGAAAAAGGTTTACAGCTTTTAGGAAACTCTCGCTCTAACTATGATGATTTCAAGAAATCAGTAGATATGATGGCTAATAATAAAGATGTCAGAGAATATCTTTCTACAATTGTTTCAGAGATGGTTGTTGTTAACACTATTGATGATATGATTAGAGCATTTGAAGATGATACATACAATGACTTCAAAACAGTCATGAAATGGGAAATCTAATAACCAGTCCTATAACGGACTGGTTTTATTGCGTTTTTCATATGTTTGTTATAAAATGAGATATATTTAAGAAAAGGAATAGATTATGGCCAGCTTTATAAAAATGATCTTACAGATCGCTAGACAATTGGATCTTATTGTCTATTACATCTTCTATAGATGGAAATATAATATTATCAATAATCAAGTGCTTTTTCTTTCTCAGACAAGAAATGAATTAACAGGTAACTTCGAGTTTATCTATAATGAAATAAAAGCTGATTATCTCGTAAAGACAGCCTTGGGAGATCATATAGGAGAACGTAAAGAACTCGCAAAGACATTTGCGATGTCTCATTATATTCTAGTTGATGACTTTACACCAATTATTTATCCTATTCCCCTTAGAAAGGGAACACACCTTATTCAGGTATGGCATGCCTTAGGGGCTTTCAAGACAATTGGTTTTGCAAGATCACGCAATCATGATCGTTTTTCAATGACACATAGAAACTATGATGATACGATCGTTTCAAGTGCATCCATTGTTAAAGATTATGCGAAAGCATTTCGGATGAATGAAAAAGATGTACATCCTATCGGTATTCCTAGAACTGATATTTTCTTTAATGAAAGAAAAAAAGCAAGCATTCGCTTTTCTCTTTATCGAGAATACCCTTGGCTAAAGGGGAAGAAGGTCATTCTGTTTGCTCCTACATTCAGAGGTGGCAATATTCATAATGCCTACTATGATTATTCAAAGATCAACTTTAAAAAACTGCAGATGGCATTAGGTGATGAATATGCCTGTATTGTTAAGATGCATCCATTTATTTCACAGGGTGTACCTGAAGATCTTGATCCATCTTTCTATATTGACTTATCAAGTCAAAGAGATATTAATGATCTATTGATGATTACAGATATTCTTATTACTGATTATTCATCAGTCATCTTTGAAGCCGCATTGCTGCCAATTAAGACAATATTCTTTATTTATGATCTAGAGAACTATATTGCAGATAGAGATTTCTTCTATCCGTTTGAAAAGTATACCTATGGTCCTGTCGCATTTACACAAGAAGAAATGATAGATGCGATCTTATATGGAGCAGTGAATGAAGAAAAGAAAAAAGAATTTGTAGACTATTTTATTAACGCGTGTGATGGATATTCATCTAAACGCTTTGTAGAAACATTAATGAGGATTGATATATGAGCATAATCATAAAATTAGCAATCGCAATATTAAATGGTATCTTCTTTTTTATGAAGCTGCTTCCAGTACAAAAGAAAATCACTTATATATCAAGACAAAGCAATAAGACACCGATTGACTTTGAACTTGTAAAAGAAGATATAAAAAAACAAGCGCCAGAGTATAAGCATGTGATTCTTGCTAAAAGAATCCCCAATCATATGATGGGGAAAATAAAATATGCGTTTCATGTTTTTGTACAGATGTATCATATTGCCACAAGTGAAGCAGTACTGCTTGATACATACTGTATTCCTATCAGTATTCTTAAACAAAGACAGTCCCTGGTGGTTATTCAGATGTGGCATGCATTAGGCGCTTTTAAGAAGTTTGCGTATTCCATTCTTGATCAAAAGGAAGGCTCTTCTAGTCGCATAGCGCAGCTGATGAAGATGCATTATCATTATAGCTACGTATTAACTTCAAGTCACAAGGCATTGCCTTTTTTTGCGGAAGCTTTCAATGTAGAAAAAGAAAAGATGGTTGTCTTGCCACTTCCTCGTACTGATCTTCTTATAGAAGAAGGAGAAGGTGTTATCGAGAGAATTGAAGAGGCTTATCCTCAATTACAAGATCATGACAAGAAAGTTATTGTATATGCACCGACATTTAGAAAAAGTGATGATCATTTAAGAGACGCTATTTTATCATTGATCAATGAAATTGATCATTCTAAATATCATCTTGTTTTAAAGCTTCATCCCCTTATTGAACGTACATTTGATGATCAGCGTATCATAGTAGATCATAAGTTCAGCACACAGGAATTCTTCCATAGAGCTGATATTATTGTCACAGATTATTCAGCAGCATTATTTGAAGCCTGTATGATGAATAAGCCTATCTATTTTTATGATTTTGATTATGATACATATATGCGAAATCGTTCTTTCTATCTTGACTACAAGACAGATATGCCTGGTCCTTTATGTGAAACAAGTGAGTCATTGATGAATGCGATTGAGATGAATACATGTGATCTAAAGAGGGTAGAGGCTTTTCGAGAAGAAATGGTAGCACCTTGCAAGGAAAGCTATACGAGAGATTTTACTTCTTTCTTATTAAAGCAGTTAAGCAGAGACTAGGTCTCTGCTTTTTCTTATTTGAACTTAAAGGAAATGCATGGTATCATATTACGTAAAGGAGTTATTATGGAAAGAATACATATTGTAAAAGAGTATAGAAATACATTTACACGTAGGCTTACAGGAGATCAGGGCGCATTGGGATTCCTTGTTATGATGCCGGCATCCTTGATCTGTAATTCTGTTATAGTAAGTGCTCTTATTAAATCAGTGCTGCTTATTGGCAATATGAGTATCAGCTACTCTCGCTTGAATCTTATGTTGAATGTGATGACAGATTTATTGATGATTCTCATTTCAGTTTTCTGTCTTAAAGATTTTATTGTCAGACAGATTAATGATTTTATGAAGAGAAAAAAGAAAATTATCATTAATGGGGTAGTCATAGGTTATCTGCTTTGTTTTGTGATGAGCATGATCACAGCTCTTCTTGTAAGAATGTTGACGGCGAAATCTACAAGTGCTAATCAGGAAGCTGTTGTCTCACTTGCCAAATACAATCCTGTCATCATGTTGCTTATGACAGTGGTCTTTGCACCATTAGCAGAAGAATTGCTTTTTAGAGGATTCTTGTTCACATTCTTTAGAAAATATAATCGTATCTTAGCATATGTGATCTCAGCCTTCATGTTTGGCTTTGTCCACGTCATGTCTGCTGTAATGGGAGGGAATCTTTCAGAATTCATTCAGATGATTCCTTATGTAGGAATGGGGCTAGTCTTTGCGTATATCTATGAATCAAACGATAATATCGTTGCTTCTATTCTTACCCATGCTACATCAAATTTTATTGCAATGCTATTAATTCTATTTTAAATGAAAACATCCGAAAGGATGTTTTTTTATAAATAAAAAACCTCTCAATTGAGAGGTTAGCTATCAAAATGGCGGTCTGGACGGGGCTCGAACCCGCGACCTCCGCCGTGACAGGGCGGCATTCTAAACCAACTGAACTACCAGACCATTTCGACTGCATGAATAATTTATCATATTATTAAGAACAGGTCAACAACTTTTTTGAAAAAATCTAACAAAATTGTCGTATAAATGAAATTATATTGATAAATAGATGATATTTTCATGAGATGGAATTTATTTATTTTGGAAGCTTATTGCATATCTTGTAGAATGTATTATAATATGCGTATTAAAGAGTGTGTCTCTTTAGGAGGAAAATATGAAACAAGTAAAGAAGTTTATGCTTGTTTTTGGTCTTTCTTTATGTATGATTATGCCAGTGATGGCAGATGTTCACGCAGAAGGTACTACTTCATCTAATGATACTCAGAATACAACTGAGACTACAGGGAATAATGGAAGTACTACTCAGGGTGAAAATGGTAATCAGACAGGGAATACGGAAGAACCAAAAACAACTCCCGAAACGCCAAAGGAAGAATCAAAGCCTGCTGCTAAGCCAGCTGCTAAGCCTGTTGTAAAGAATGGTTTTATTAATGAAGGTGGAAAGATCTATTTCTATAAGAACAACAAGCGTCTTAACTATAAAGGGTGGAAAAAGATCAATAAGAAGATCTACTACTTCAATAAAAAACATGCTGTTGTAACAGGACAGAAGAAAATCAAGAAATCTTATTTCCTTTTTAATAGTAAAGGGAAATTAATGACTGGATGGCAGAATGTAGGTAATAAGAGATATCTATTTAAGACAACTGGTAAATTAGGTGTTATTGGTAAACGTCTTAAAGAAGATAAAAGCAAAAATGTTCAGGGATATAAGAGTGCTACTAAATGGTTGATTCTTGTAGACCGTTCTGCTCATAAGGTTTATGTATACCATGGCAAAAAAGGAAGCTGGAAATTAAAGAAGAGTTTCTTATGTGGTAATGGTAAAGCATCGACACCTACTGTAACTGGTACTTTCAAGATGGGTACTACAAAAGGACGTTACTTCAAGGCTAGATATTTTGATTCAGCACCTGCTAGATGCTGGTGGCCAACACGTATTACAGGCGGATATTTATTCCATTCTGTATTATATTATCCATCATCAACACCTGCTCGTGTTATGGATGGCAGAGTTGGTGTAGGTGTATCACATGGTTGTGTACGTTTGAAATTAAACAATGCAAAATGGATTCATGACCATATCACTAAGAAGACAACTTGTGTTATTTACAATTAATAGATTGTGCATCTCTTGAGATGCACTTTTCTTTTTTTGTAAAATTGTTATACTTATATTAACAGGGAGGTTTCTTATGCGACTGTTATTAGTAGAAGATGAAAAATCACTTTCAAGAGCGTTATGCAGTATTCTTGAAGACAATGGATACAGTGTTGATCCAGTCTATGATGGAGAAGATGCCATTGCTTTTGCAAATAGTGAAATATATGATGGGATTATCTTGGATGTCATGATTCCTAAGAAGGATGGATTTGAAGTATTAGAAAGCATTAGAAAATCAGGAAACATGATACCAGTTCTTATTTTAAGTGCACGTTCAAGGGTGGATGATCGTGTAAAAGGATTAGATCTTGGTGCCAATGATTATCTTACAAAACCATTTTCACCAAAGGAACTGCTTGCCCGTATTCGTGCTATGTCACGAGTCAAGCTTGCAGAACCTGATACAACACTAAGAGTGGGAAATATAATTCTTGATAAGTCCACTCATGAGTTGTCTTCAACAGCAGGTAATTTCCATTTGGCCAATAAAGAATTCCAGATGATGGAACAGTTTATGTCACATCCTAAACGTGTCTATTCCATTGATTTCTTTATTGAAAAAATATGGGGATATGAAAGTGATGCAGAACAGAATCTTGTATGGACTTATGTTTCTTATTTAAGAAAGAAACTAAAAGTGCTACATGCGGATGTGAAGATTAAGGCCTATCGTAATACAGGCTATTCTTTGGAGCCTTGCGATGATTAACAGATTAAGAAGAAAGTTTATTTTGAGTGCCATCAGTGCACTCCTTCTTATTGTTATCTTGTTTGTTGGTATTCTGGATGGATTAAATTATCTTCAAATGGATAGAAAACAAGTGAGAACATTGAACATTCTTGAAAAGTATTACAAGGATGAAATGTCTGCTGTAGATAATAGTGAAATTCCTTATGCATCACGATATTTTGTTGTTGTCTATGATAATGAAGGTCAACTTGTAGAAATCAATACCGCAAGAGTAAGAACAATTGTTAACAATAAAGCCGAACAATATGGATTAAAGGCTTATCATAGTAAAAAGAAGAGAGATTTTATTAGTCATTATCGTTATACAAAATCAAAGAGAGGGGATTCTACTTATATTATTTTCTTGGATATAGAGAATTCACTTGAAGATTTCTTTGACATTGTCAATTTATCAATAATCTTTGTAGTATTAGGGGTCGTTCTCTTTATTTTCCTTATTGTGATCTTATCAGGAAAAGTGATTAAGCCTTTTGTAGACAACTATGAAAATCAGCGTAACTTTATTGCGGATGCTGGTCATGATTTAAAGACACCTATTACCGTTATTGAAGCAGATGCGGAAGTCTTAAAGATGAAGTTTGGAGATGATAATGAATTCTTGAATGATATCTTCCTTCAGTCTTCAAGATTAAAGCAATTGACAGAAGATCTTATCTACTTATCTAAGCTAGATGAAAATCCTGATTATGAAATGATTGAGTTCCCGTTATCAGATGTTATTACTGAAATATGTCAATCATTTGAAAGTGTAGCTAAAACACAGAAGAAAGAAATGACAATTACCATTGAGCCACATCTCAGTTTTAAAGGTAATCAGAAGAACATGGAAAGATTGGTTAATATTCTATTGGATAATGCGGTCAAGTATTCTTCTGATCATGGAAAAATCGATGTCTCTTTAGAAAGACAAAAGAAGTTTATCGTGTTGACTGTTTATAATACAGTCGATCATATCAGCAAAGAAGAATTGCCTAAGCTCTTTGATCGTTTCTATCGTTCTGATCAATCAAGAAACTCTGAAACAGGAGGGTATGGTATTGGGCTTTCTGTTGCTAAAAGTGTAGTTGAAGCACATAAAGGAAAAATCAATGCGACTACATCAGATGAGAAATCATTGGTTATGATTGTTATCTTGCCAAATAGAATTTAAAAAGCAGCCTAGGCTGCTTTTTTATTTGTAGTAGTAATATTAGAATGTGAAATCATCAAGAATAAAACTATGAACAATAGATATTTTCTAATTGTTGAGTAGAATGTAACTTTCTTTGAAGAGTCAGCTCTTAGCTTACTGAGTTGAGTGCTAGAAAAGATTTCTGACTTGTTATTGACGTAGGCAAAATGTTCATTGGAAGGGAAATCCTTTGGGCATTTTATTGTTTTAGGTGCATAGAAGTAACGATGATTGTTCTGTAGAAATGTAACTGAATAGTAATGATCTAAATTTGACTTATAGGACAAATCTATAATATTTAACTTTTCATCTAATCCAACATATAAATTCTTGTTAATATCAAGCTTATATTTTGCGATAAGCTCATCAGGTATTTGTCTAGGCTCTACTCCTATCTTGAAGTATTCCTTGAACATATAGCCATTGAATACACGATAAATATGATATTTATCATGAGCTTTTAAATGAGATGTAGAAATCATGACTAATGATTGTGATCCAATTAAGAGCAGTATGGTCATAATGAGAACTATTCCATAAGCAGATAATCTCTTCTTGTGAGGTTTAGCTTGTGGTTTTTTTATTTGTCTGATATCTTCCTTGATTCGATAATAGAGTTTTTCTCTTTCATGATTATCTGTTTCTTTTGAGGGAGTGTATATTTCATCAAAAGAATAATCATTGAAAGATGAATCGTTATTAAAAGAATAGTCAGCAGCATTTGCACTGTAGAAAGATGAAACGACACTTCCAGTATAATCTACATAATGCATGTAATGATAATCAGGAAATAGTCTTTGCATTTCTTGTTGAATAGAAGAATAATCTGTTAATAGACAATTGATGATAATGGTATCATCATCAAGATATAAATCAAATATTTTATGATTTGTTTTAGCATATATGATAATTTTATTCATGATAATCTCCTTTTGTGATTCATTATAACATAGATTTAAAAAAGAAAGCTTGTCTAAATATAAAAATCTATTCATGATAATATTTTAAGTTCATTTAAGTCACTAAGAGTAAGATACTAGTAAAAGGGGATGATGTGATGAAATTATTAGGGAAATTATGCATTTCATTATTAAGTGTATTTATGGTCGTAGGATTTATTCCTGTAAATGATGTCAATGCGGCAGTGAAATTAAGTGCAACTTCTAAGACAATTTATGTAGGCAGCGGATATACATTAAAACTAAAAGGGACAAGCAAGAAAGGTCATGCTAAAAGTTCTTCTGGTGCTGTCAAAGTGTCCGCAGTTAAAAAGACGAAAAAGGTCAAAGTGAGAAAACGTGTTACTGTTAAAGTGAAAGTACGCGGTAAATGGAAAAAGAAAAAAGTTTGGCGCAAGGTTACAGTGAAGAAAAAAGTAATTGTAAAGAACAGCTTCTACTTAGCAGGAAAAAGAGCAGGAAGTGCTGATGTAAGTGTAACATATGGAAAGAATAAGATTGTTTGTCATGTTGCAGTTTATCAGCCACAGTTAAATACTGTTGTGGGATATACTTATAATTTGGCATCTAGACTATCTCATACATCTGATTCTAGATATTGGACAAGCAATCAGGCTGTTGCTTTAGTAGATGAGTATAGCGGTCTACTTATGCCAATTCATTCTGGATCTTGTATTATTTATCGTAAAGTTAATAATAAGGTAAAGAGCCAGATTAAAATTAATGTAAAATCAAGTGGTGATGTAAAGGTTGGCGTAGATGTTTCAAGACATAACGGGATTGTCAATTTCAAGACATTAAAGAAGAATAATATTAATTTTGCGATTATCAGAGGTGGCAATGGCTGTCGTAAATACGGTACAACTGATAAAAGTTCTATTGATTTAAATTTAAAGAAAAATATTGAAGGTGCCAAAGCTGCGGGCATGGAAATTGGATTATATTGGTATTTAAACAGCAGTACCAATGGATTGATGTCTAGCGGTGATGCAAAGCTACAAGGAGAACGATTTGCTGGCAGACTATTGAGTCTTGATATTGAAAAGAATACACCAATCTATATTGATTTAGAAGAGCATTCAGCATTATTAAAGTCTGGTTCAAAAAACACAAAAGCAGAATTCCAGAAAGAGATGTGTCAGATCTTTGAAGCAAAACTAAGAGAAAAAGGATTTACGAATATTGGAATCTACGCCTCTACTAGCTGGTATAAGGATTATTTAAAAAATGATTATTTCATGAACAAAGTGGACGTAGGAGAAGAAGGAATCACAAGTCATTGGCTTGCACATTATAACTATGCTTCAAAAGAAGGAGCACAAACACCACAGTTCTACTATAATGGTAGACTAATTACACCAGATATCTGGCAGACAGGAAGTCGTTTCCGTATCTCTGGTACAGGTTCTACTTATGTAGATATGAACTATCTTTATCAATAAAAAGAAGATACACGAAAGTGTATCTTTTCTTTTATCCTTAATATTAATTTGCATAAAAGCAAATTAACTTAAGTGAACCTCAATAAAAGTAATAAAATTGTCGTATATATAGACTTTTTATTTTAAAAAAATCGACTTTATGATTTAATAAGGGTAATAGAGGGGTGATAGCCGTGAATAGTTTTAAACGATGTCTAAGTGTATGTCTGAGCCTTTTGATGGCACTTACTATCGTAGGTGTACAAAATGTACAAGCTGCCGGAATCTCATTAAGTGTTACTAAGAAGACAATGAAGGTGGGTCAATCTTTTACTTTTAAGATTAATCATTCTGCTTCTCATGTTGCAAGATCCACTAACACTAAAATAGTATCTGTTACACAGAAAACAAAAACAAAGTATGTAAAAAAGAAAAAGAAAGTGACTATCTATAAGAAGGTCAAAAAGAAATATGTAAAAAAGAAAGTTTGGCGTACTTATACAGTCAAAAAAGTAAGTAAAGTAAAAAATACGTTTTCTATTAAAGCAAAGAAGAACGGAAAAGCATCCGTACGTGTTGTCTATCGGAACAAGAATTATGATTGCAAGGTTGTCGTTGGAAGTACTTCAACGACAAGCAAGACAACTTCTTCAAGTAATTTAATAACTTCAAAGCCAAAGACTAGCTATACGGCGAAACGTTCCACTACTAGTATCATGTATGTTGGACAGACAGTCAAACTAGGTAAAGAACTTGGTGGAAATGGGGCCTATGTATCAAGTAAGCCAAGCGTAGCGTTGGTTGATACATCTACAGGTCTAGTCATGCCAATTGGTGAAGGGAAAGCTACAATTAAGAATACTGAGTCTAATAAGAGTAAGGACATTATTGTTAAAGATTCTAAAAATGTAGAGGTAGGTATTGATGTTTCACATCATAATAAGACAGTCGATTATAAATCTGCAAAAAGAAATGGGATTGATTTCGTTGTGATTCGTGGAGGAAATGGCTACAAGAAACGTACGACTACGAATGCTAAAGGTGTTGATCTTAACTTAAAGAAGAATATTGATGGCTGTGAAGCAGCTGGACTTAAATATGGTTTCTATTGGTATCTTCAATCAAATAGTGGAAGTGGAAAGATGACTGAAAAACATGCTGAGATGCAGGCTACAGCGATGGCTGATGCACTTGATAGCTACAAGTCTTCTATGAAGCTCTTTAAGCTTCCAATCTATTTGGATCTTGAACAGCATTCTGCTTTACTTGTAAGTGAAGGCAATGACTCAAAGGCAATGAAAGAGAATGCTGCTTTCCAGAAGAAAATCTGTCAGGCTTTTATTAATGTATTATTAAAACGAGGCTACAATAACATTGGTATTTATGCATCACGTTCTTGGTATAATGACTATCTTCAGGATGAATATTTCGTTAATCAGTTTGCTTCTAGATGGTTAGCTAATTATCAATTTGATTCTGCCAATAATTCTACGATGATTCCTACATTTAAATATAATAATAAAACATATTATCCAGATATTTGGCAGACAGGGGAAAACTTTAAGGTATCATTTAATGGCAGCAAAGCTATAGACATGAATTATCGCTATTTATAACAACCGTCACATGACGGTTGTTATTTTTGTTATAGAAATTAGGATAAATACAAATAATATTATTTTGTTTTGGGAACGACTATTTTTTTACTGTTTTTTCTTGACGCCTTACAGTTCTTATATTATTATGTTTACAACAAAACCGATGACGTGGAGATAAAAATAGAAAAGACGCGCACAGAGAGTCTCGCATGGTGGAAGCAGATCGTAGTCATCTATTAAATGGACCACAGAGGGCAAAGTGAAAGGGTTGACCGAGTATTCTTTGACGTGATTCTCGCGTAAAGAGAAAGTGGTTTGATGGAACCACATAAGCGCACTGTTTAGTGAATCAAGGTGGCACCGCGGTTTGAGAGTAACCGTCCTTGAAAGAGTATTCTTTCAGGACGGTTTTTTGTATAAGAAGGAGGAAGTTATGTTTACACCCACACTAGAAGAAATGAAGGCATTGCCAATAACAGATGAAAATTACATCCCTATTAAGAAAGAAATCTACGCTGATCTTTTCTCACCAATTAGCGTATTAAAAAAGTTAAAATCTGTTTCAGATCACTGCTTTATTCTAGAAAGTCATGAGGATCAGAATAAATGGGGAAGATATTCATTTATTGGATGCAATCCTAAACATGAAATCACATGTAATAACAGTCGTCTATTTGTAGATGGAAAAGATAAGGGAAGACAAAATCCCAATGAAGCAATAAGAAAGATTCTTAAAGAAAATAAATCTTATAAGCTTGAAGGATTTCCTACTTTAACTGGAGGACTTGTAGGATTCTTTGCTTTTGATTATATGAAATATCAGGAACCTTCTATTGAATGGCCTAAGAAGCAAGCTTCACATTTCAAGGATGTGGACTTGATGCTATTCTCGGATATTATCTGTTTTGATCATTATCGTCAGACATTGATGATCATCACACAGATTGATGCCCATAACATCGATGAAGATTACGACAAGGCTTGTCGTCATATTGAAGAAATTGAACATTTGATCAAGAAGGAATATATAGACTTTGAAGAGCCATTAAGATTAAAGAGTGAATTTACTTCAATGTTCACTAAAGAAGAATATTGTCAATGTGTAGAAAAGTGTAAACAGTACATAAGAGATGGAGACATCTTCCAGGTTGTATTAGCAAACAGATTAGAAGCAACATGTTCAGGAAGTCTTCTTGATACATATCGTGTCTTAAGAACGACTAATCCTTCTCCTTATATGTTCTACTTCTATTCAGATTCTATGGAAGTGGCTGGTTCATCACCAGAAACATTAGTAAAGTTAACTGAAGATGAGCTTTATACATTCCCAATTGCTGGTACAAGAAAAAGAGGAAAAGATGCCAAGGAAGATAAAGTGTTAAGTGAAGATCTTCTTCATGATGAAAAAGAACTATCTGAACATAATATGCTCGTCGATTTAGGAAGAAATGATTTAGGAAGAGTGGCCAAGATGGGCAGTGTTAAAGTCATTGATTACAAGAAAATCCTGAAGTTCTCAAAGGTCATTCATATGGCCTCAGTTGTAGAAGGAAAACTTAAAGAAGGCAATGATGCTATTGATGTTATTGGTGCATTGTTGCCGGCTGGCACATTATCAGGAGCCCCAAAGATTAGAGCCTGTGAGATTATTAATGAATTAGAAACAGTGAAACGTGGAATCTACGGTGGTGCTATTGGATATCTTGATTTTAATGGCAATATGGATACATGCATCGGTATTCGATTAGCTTACAAGAAATCAAATAAGGTGTATGTATGCTCAGGTGCAGGTATTGTCTATGATAGTGTACCTGAAAATGAATATCGTGAATGTCAGCAAAAGGCATCAGCGATTGTGGAAGCTTTACAAATTGCGAGTGGAGGAATCGACTAATGATACTACTGATCGATAATTACGATAGCTTTGTTTATAATCTTTACCACCTTATTGGTGTATATTACGATGACATTAAAGTCATCAGAAATAATGAAATGAGCGTAGAAGACATCAAGAAACTTAATCCCAAAGCCATTGTCCTTTCACCAGGACCAGGCAGGCCACATGATGCAGGAGTAATTGAAGATGTCATTGAAGAATTCCATGATAAAGTGCCAATGCTGGGAATCTGTTTAGGACATCAGGCTATCATTGAAACTTTTGGTGGGAAGATTGTTCATGCATTAAAGTGCATGCATGGCAAGACTTCAACTATTATTCTTCATGAAAATCCACTATTTGAAGGACTTCCTTCAACATTGAATGTAGCCCGTTATCACAGTCTAGTAGGAAAAGATATTCCAGAAACATTGGATGTGATCGCATTAAGCGAAGAGGGTGAAGTTATGGCTGTAAAGCATAAAAAATATCCAGTCTATGGTTTACAGTTCCATCCTGAATCTATTATGAGTGAGGGTGGAAAGGTAATTATACAAAACTTCTTAAAGGAGATATCAAAATGATCAAAGAAGCGATTATTAAGATTGTAAATAAAGAAGATTTAACTTACGAAGAAGCCTATGGCGTTATGAATGAAATCATGAACGGTGATACAACGCCTACACAAAATGCGGCATTCTTAGCCGCATTGTCTACTAAATCTGCAAGAGCAGAAACAATTGAAGAAATTTCTGGTTGTGCTATGGCTATGAGAGAACATGCGACAGCCCTCAATCATAATTTTGATAATGTTCTTGAAATTGTCGGAACTGGTGGAGACCAGTCGATGAGTATCAATATTTCCACTACAAGTGCACTTGTGGCAGCAGCAGCTGGCATCAAGGTTGCTAAACACGGCAATCGTGCTGCCTCTTCATTATCTGGTACTGCAGATTGTCAGGAAGCATTAGGTGTCAATATTGAACAGTCCCCAGAATTAGCAGTGAAACTGTTAGATCAGGCCAATATGTGTTTCTTATTTGCACAATGCTATCACAGTGCTATGAAATATGTAGGAGCAATCAGAAAAGAACTAGGATTTAGAACTGTCTTTAATATTTTAGGGCCACTTACTAATCCTGCTAAGCCTGATTACTATGTATTAGGTGTCTATGATCAATACTTGGTAGAACCAATTGCTGCAGTATTAAAACAGCTAGGCGCAAAAAGAGCGTTGGTTGTCTATGGTCAAGATAAACTTGATGAAATCTCAATTGCGGCACCAACGAGTGTCTGTGAACTTAAAGATGGCACATTAAATTCTTATACAATCACTCCAGAACAGTTCGGCTTATCTCGTGGCAATAAAGAAGATCTAAAAGGTGGCGACGCCAAGGTCAATGCACAATATACAAGAGATATCCTTAATGGAACAATGCAAGGTCCAAAAAGAGATGCAGTCTTAATGAATGCCGGAGCTGCTATTTACGTAGGTGGAAAAGCCGATAGTCTAGAAGAAGGTATCAAGATGGCTGCAGAAATGATTGATACTGGAAAAGCCACAGCTGAATTGGAAAGATATATCACATTATCCAATGAGAAGGTGGATGCATGATCTTAGATGATATTGTAGAAAAAACAAAAGTAAGATTAGAAAAGAGTAAATCTCATATTGATGAAGAGACAATGAGAAAGAACGCATTATCTTCACCTTTGCCAAAAGCATCATTCAAGGATGCTCTTGCTAAAGAAGAGTTATCCTTCATTTTAGAAGTGAAGAAAGCCTCACCAAGCACAGGACTCATTGCCCCAGATTTTCCTTACAAGGCTATTGCCAAGGAGTATGAAGCCATTGGTGCAGATGCTATTTCAGTATTAACTGAACCGGATTTCTTTTTAGGCGACATCAACTATCTTAAAGATATCTCTGAGGAAGTGTATATTCCTTTATTAAGAAAGGATTTCATTATTGATCCTTATATGATTGATGAAGCAAGAGCTAATGGTGCAAGTGCGATCCTGCTTATTGTGGCGATTCTTTCAAATAAACAGTTAAAGGATTATATAAAATATGCCCATGATTTATCACTTGATGTTCTCGTAGAAGCTCATGACGAAGAGGAAATCAAGATTGCGGTTGAAGCAGGAGCAGATATTATTGGCATCAATAACAGAAACCTCAAGGACTTTACGGTAGATCAGCGCTTTATGACAATGTCTTCATTAATTCCTGATGATAAGATCATTGTGAGTGAAAGCGGCATATCAACTCGTGAACAGGTTCTTCAATATGAAAGAGCGAATGCTTTATTGATTGGAGAAACAATGATGAGATCGTCTGATAAACAAAAGACATTAAATATGCTAAAGGGTAAAGAAAATGAAAATTAAGATATGTGGCTTATCAAGAGAAGAAGATATCGCTTATGTCAATGAAGCCAAACCTGACCTAATCGGATTTGTTTTTGCAAAAAGCAGAAGACAAGTTTCTGATAAACAGGCAAAAAAGCTTAAATCACTACTTGATACGCATATTAAAAGTGTTGGGGTCTTTGTAGATGAGCCAAGAGAACATATTGTCAACCTTGTAAAAGAAGGCATTATCGATATCATTCAGCTTCATGGACATGAGAGCCAGGATGATATTGAGTATTATAAAAAGACATGTCGCGTGCCCATTATAAAAGCAAGACATGTGGATGATTCAACACACTATGATTGTGATTTTGATCTTATTGATAACATCAATCCAGGTAGCGGACAGAAGTTCGATTGGTCATTGATAAAAGTCAATAAACCCACATTTCTTGCGGGTGGGATAGGCATTGACGATATTGAAGAACTATCACATTTACCAATTGTAGGAATAGATCTTTCATCATCAGTAGAAACAGATGGAAAAAAAGATAGAGAAAAAATTATAGATATTGTAAGGAGAGTAAGATGCAAGTAGGAAGATATGGACGTTTTGGGGGACAGTATATTCCTGAAACATTAATGCATGAAATACATAAAATAGAAGAAGCGTATGAGTTCTATAAGAACGATAAGGCATTCAATGATGAATTAAACACACTTCTTAAAGAATATGCCGGAAGACCTTCGCTATTATATTATGCCAAGAAGATGACAGAAAATCTTGGTGGAGCTAAGGTCTATCTTAAAAGAGAAGACTTAAACCACACTGGGTCACATAAAATCAACAATGTTCTTGGTCAGTGTCTGATGGCCAAGAAAATGGGCAAGACAAGAGTCATTGCGGAGACTGGAGCCGGGCAGCACGGTGTTGCGACCGCAACAGCGGCTGCTTTGCTTGGATTAGAGTGTGAAATCTATATGGGTAAGGAAGATACTGATCGTCAGGCTCTTAATGTATATCGTATGGAACTGTTGGGAGCTAAGGTTCATCCGGTTACAACTGGGACAATGACTTTAAAGGATGCGGTCAATGAAGCGATGAGACAGTGGACGAAGAGAGTGGATGATACACTTTATGTTCTTGGTTCAGTTATGGGTCCTCATCCTTTCCCTATGATGGTCGGTGATTTCCAAAGTATCATTTCTAAAGAAGCAAAAGAACAGATCCTAGAAAAAGAAGGACGCTTGCCAACAGCTGTTATGGCCTGTGTTGGTGGTGGATCTAACGCAATGGGAATGTTCAGAAACTTTATTGATGAACCCTCTGTCCAGCTTATTGGCTGTGAAGCTGCTGGTAAAGGTGTTGAAACAGCGCTGCATGCAGCTACGATTGCGAAAGGGGAAGTTGGTATTTTCCATGGCATGAAATCATTGTTCTGTCAGGATGAAGATGGACAGATTGCTCCAGTGTATTCTATTTCTGCTGGTTTGGATTATCCTGGCATTGGTCCTGAACATGCGAACCTATATGAAACAGGGCGTGCAAGTTATGTACCAGTTACTGATGATGAAGCCGTTGGTGCTTTTGAATACCTTGCTAAAGAAGAAGGAATCATCTGTGCTATCGAAAGTGCTCATGCTGTGGCACATGCATTAAAGATTGTACCTCATATGAATAAAGATGATATTGTCATTATCTGTCTTTCTGGTAGAGGAGATAAGGATGTAGCCGCAATTGCTAGATATAAGGGGGTAGATCTTCATGATTAAAGACGCATTTCAGGATAAGGCACTTATTGCCTTTGTAACTGCAGGAGATCCTACATTAGAAAAGACTAAAGAGAATATTAAAGAAATTGTGGATGCAGGTGCTACACTTGTAGAAATTGGTATTCCTTTTAGTGATCCTATAGCTGAAGGACCAATTATCCAGGAAGCAAGCTTAAGAGCTTTGACTCATGGTGTTAAGGTGAATGAAATCTTTGAAATGGTTAAAGAACTAAGAGAAGACGTTTCTGTTCCTCTATGTTTTATGACATATGCGAACGTATTGTTCCATTATGGCTATGATGCCTTCTTAAAAAGATGTGATGAAGTAGGCATTAATGGATTAATCATTCCTGATATGCCATTTGAAGAAAAAGAATTAAAAGAAGCAGCACGTGATTATGATGTGAATATCATTTCAATGATTGCGCCAACATCTAGAGATAGAGTCAAGATGATCGCTAAAGAAGCCGAAGGCTTCATCTATCTCGTCTCTTCATTAGGCGTAACTGGTGAAAGAGATCAGTTCTCTGATAACTTGAAAGACATCATCGGTGATATCAGAAGTGTAACTGATGTACCAGTCGCTATTGGTTTTGGTATACATGAACCATCACAGGCTAAAGCAATGGCTGCTATTTCTGATGGCATTATCGTAGGAAGTGCTATTGTTAAGCGAATTGGTAAACATGAACCACTTTATGATTATGTGAAATCATTAAAGGACGCGATTAAAACTGTATAATAAAAAGTATTCTATGTTAAAATAGAAGTGGTGATGAAAATGAATGAACACTTTGATATGATGCAGCCTCTTGCAGAAAGGTTGCGTCCATTAACATTGGATGACTTTGTTGGACAGAAGCATCTTATTGGCAAAAATAAGGTGCTTTCTTCTTTGATAGAGAATGACCGTATAACATCTATGATCTTCTGGGGACCACCAGGGGTGGGCAAGACGACTTTGGCAAGAATAATTGCTAACCAGACACATTCTGAATTTATTACTTTTTCAGCGGTCACAAGTGGTATCAAGGATATTCGTAAAGTCATGAAGGAAGCAGATGAAAATTGTAAATATGGTGTACGTACCATTGTCTTTGTAGATGAAATTCATCGTTTCAATAAAGCACAGCAGGATGCCTTTTTGCCTTTTGTTGAAAAAGGCAGCATTGTTCTAATCGGGGCAACGACAGAAAATCCTTCATTTGAAGTGAACGGAGCGTTATTATCTCGCTGCAAGGTTTTTGTTCTACATCCTTTATCTAATGAAGATATTGTGACACTATTAAAGAATGCCTTGCATTCACCTAAGGGATTCAATAATCAAAAGATTGAGCTCGATGAGAAGCACCTTTATGCGATTGCGACTTTTTCTAATGGAGATGCAAGAAGTGCCTTATCTTCATTAGAAATGTGTATTCTTAACAGTGAAGAAAAGGATGGTGTACTTGTCATCTCTGATGAGATTGTTGAACAGGTTACAAATAAAAAAGCTTTGCTTTAAGATAAGAAAGGTGAAGAACACTACAATCTGATTTCTGCTTTGCATAAGTCAATGAGGAACTCTGATCCTGATGCGGCCATATACTGGCTGGCCCGTATGCTTGAAGCTGGAGAAGATCCGCTCTATATCGCTAGAAGAGTGACACGCTTTGCGAGTGAAGATATTGGAATGGCTGATCCTAAGGCATTAGAAATATGCGTAGCCGCTTATCAGGCGTGTCATTTTATAGGCATGCCAGAATGTTCAGTTCACTTAAGTGAAGCTGTTGTTTATTGTTCACTAACGCCAAAAAGCAATGCTTTATATAAAGCTTATGAAAAAGCCAAGAAGGATGCCTTAAAGACGGTCGCAGAACCAGTGCCGCTTACTATTCGTAATGCTCCTACAAAACTGATGAAAGAACTTCATTATGGAGAAGGCTACCAGTATGCACATGATTATGAAGAAAAGATGACCGCTATGCAGTGTCTTCCCGACAGCTTAAAAGATCGTGTCTACTATGAACCTACCAAGCAGGGATTTGAAAGTCAGTACGGTGAACGACTTAAGCGTATTAAGGAATGGAAGAAAGCTCATCGTAAATAGCTTTCTTTATTTGAAAAGACACCACAGTTTTAGAAATGTTGAGGTATGATAGTTTTTGAAGGAGTGAGGCAATGATGAAAAGAAAATACTTTTTCTTTGATATTGATGGGACATTGGCAGTAGGGCAACCAGGAAGACAATATATTCCTGAATCTACTAAATATACATTAGAGAAATTAAAAGAAGCAGGACATTTTGTGGCTATTGCAACAGGAAGAAGCTATGCGATGGCTAAAGAGATGATGGAAAATATGCATTTCCATAACATGGTCAGTGATGGGGGTAATGGTATTACCATTGAAGATCAGCTGATAGGCATTGAACCATTAAACTTTGAAGACTGTGTAGCCTTAATTGAAGAATGTCAGGAAAAGAATATTCCCTGGGCTTTTTCTCCAGATAATAAAGTCAGACGATTAGCACCTGATGATCGTTTTTATGAAGCAACTCATGATTTTTATATGAAAACGAAACGTGTAGAACATCTTAATCCCCGTGATTATGATCAAATCTATAAGGTCTATATTGCTATTGAGAAGGAAGATGAGAATAAGCTGAAGACTTTGAATCTTGTACCGTGGGTCAGGTTCCACAAAGAATATATCTTTGTTGAACCTAGCGATAAAGCAAAAGGAATAAGAAAGATGGTTGAACACCTTCATGGCAACATTGAAGATGTTGTTGTCTTTGGTGATGAAAAGAATGACTTATCAATGTTTAAGAAGGAATGGACTTCTATTGCAATGGGAAATGCGATTGATGAACTAAAGGAAAGGGCAAGCTATGTCACAACATCATGTGATCATGATGGAATCTACAATGCTTGTGTACATTTTGGGTGGATTAAGGATGAATTATAAACTTATTGCAATGGATATGGATGGTACATTGCTTGACTCTCATAAAGATATTCTGCCTTCTTCTTATAAGGCAATGAAGAAAGCTGATGAACAAGGCGTCTATGTTTGTCTTTCTACTGGAAGAGGTCTTAAGGAATTGAATGATTATCAGGAAGAACTTGAGACATTGAGCTATGGCATACTCTTAAGTGGGGGATGTCTTTATGATTTCAAGAAGAATGATTATATTTATTTAAGAAGCATGGAAGATGAACTTGTAAATGAAATCATCTCTATGGCTACTAAGAAGGATGTATTGATACAGCTTCTTACTAAAGATGATACTTTTGTTTATGGTTCTCATCTTAAAGATATTTCATATTATCGTATGGGTGCTTATCAGGATCTATTTGATCGTGTATCTGTCCCTGTTGAAGATATGAAAGAATGTATTAGATATCATCAAGGGGAAGTCATGAAGATTTGTATTTATCATATTAACGATAAAGAAAGAGAAATGACTTATAATCAGTTAAAAGATTATCCACTTACTTTAGCTTATTCAGATGAAACATCAATTGAAATATCACCGTTGGATACTGATAAAGGAAATGGATTACTGAAGCTTTGTGAGCTCATTGATCTGCCTATTGAAGAAACTATTGCGATTGGTGATTCTTACAATGATGAAGGCATACTCAAAAAAGCAGGGTTATCTGTCGCTATGGAGAATGCCTGTACAGAGATCAAAGAGATTTCTGATATTATTACAAGAGATAATGATCATGATGGAATCAAGGATATCTTTGATTTATACTTGAAAAGACCGTGAGTTTCACGGCCTTTTTTGATTCTAGGTATAATTGTTGATAATGGAATAGAATCGTTATATAGTAGAATTATGAAAGAGTTCGTTAAAGACAAGAAGAAATAAGACAGGCTATTCATGAAGTGATTGAAGCAGCTGGCAGATGCCTATATTTTGGAAAGGAGGAAATATTATTCATTTTATGGCTGAAAAAAAGCATATTGGCATTTATTCTGGTGAACATTTTTCTAATAGACTGTCTTAATATGAGACAGCTAAGGGGATAATCAGAATCTATCATGATGAAGAACTTCCTCATAAACGCATTTAAGATATAGTAAAATGGGAAAGAAGAATAATTATGATAGATATATTGAAAAAAAGATTTACTGAAAACAAGGAAAGACATTTAGGCATTTCATTTGAAGAAGCGGAAAAGATGGGGGTTCGTCTTATGAACGAAGAAGAATATCGTTATCTTCAGACATTTGGTGAGTTTGATCTTAAGACATCTAGCTGGGTTGTGACACCTGAAAGAATTCGATGTCTTGGTGGTGCTATTTTTTGTGAACGTAGGTACAATGAAGTTTTTACATTTCATAATGGAGCGATAGCCAATATAGTTCACGTGGCTTTCGCTGCATAGCTGAACTTTAAGGAGGATATATGGTTATAGTATCTGAGTTGTTTATTATTTACCTTTTGTTAATAAGTGCTGCTTATTCCTTTTTGATGATGCTATTGACTGATTATTTCATAAAAAATAACAGCTATAGAAAAGCAGTCTTACTGATTGTTCTTGCTTTTCTGTTAGCTGTTGCTTATGCCGGTTATCTTCTTGTAATTACACTAAGTACATCTTATATGACGAATTTATCTATCTTAATGTTTATTTTGATCTTCTTGATTTTATGCCTTCCTCCTTTTTTATCGTTAGTGGTTTTAATAACCAGGAAGAAACACTGATTATATCTTTGTTAATGCACTAATCACTGAAATGACATATTGGGAATTATAGTCTGCATTTTCCATGTAGGCATAATAGCTGCCATAGATCATGTAGGAAAACATGATATGTTTTTCAGGATTATTCTGATATTCTGGTCTTAGTGAGAAAAAGAGTTCTGTCAATGATTGATGAATCTTATCAGGAAGAGCACTACGACGACTTCCGGAGAAGAGGGTATGAATCAATTCATTGTATTCCTGATAGGATTTGAAAACTTCTTCTGTAAATATATCAGTGTGATCGATAGCTAATTCAGGATGTCGAATAGATTTGGTGATCTTTTCGACAATGATGTCTTCTACCTGTTCACAAAGATCAAAGATGTCCTGATAGTAGACATAGAAAGTTGATTTATTGATATTTGCGTTTTTGCATAAAGAAACCACTGTCATTTTTTCAATGGGAGTGGTTTTTCTCATGTCGATATAGGTATCAATAATGGCCTGCTTACTTTTGGGATTTTTCATATAAATCCGACACATTTCTATTTTTGTCTATTTTTAGACGTTTAAAAATAATTGGTGGTGTCGCTTTCATCTCCTTTTGTATATAGTATAAAATGAAAATAGACAGTTGTCTATAATAGGAGGTTATTATGGATTTTAATGCATTTTATAATGGTCAGGAATTTGAAGCTTATCGCTATCTTGGGGCACATACTCAAGATCGTGGTGTTATCTTTAGAACCTATGCACCTTCAGCACATCGTGTAAGTGTCATCGGTGAATTTACAGATTGGCGTGAAATTCCAATGGAAAGAGTCGGCAATGGACAATTCTGGGAAGTATATGTCAAAGATGCGGCAGTAGGACATATGTATAAGTATCGTGTTCATCATGGAGGATCTTTTGTGGATCATTGTGATCCTTATGGTTACTTAGCAGAAGTAAGACCAGCCAACGCCTCTATTGTTTATAATAATAACAACTATGTTTTTCATGATAATGAATGGTGTGCATCACGTCATGATCTACAGAATGAAAAGTTGAATATCTATGAACTTCATTTTGGATCTTGGAAAAAGAAGGGGCCTGAAGAAACAGATTGGTACTCTTATAGAGAAATGGCTGATCTCTTGATTCCTTATGTTAAGGAGATGGGTTATAACTATATTGAGATTATGCCACTTAATGAATATCCTAATGATTTATCATGGGGATATCAGCCAACAGGCTTTTTTGCACCTACATCACGTTATGGCAAGCCTGATGATCTACGTTATTTTATTGAACAGTGTCATTTAAATCATGTCGGAGTCATTCTTGATTTTGTACCAGTACATTTCGCTATTGATGGTTTTGCATTAAATAACTTTGATGGAACACCTCTTTATAATTATCCAAATGATGCAGTAGGAAAAAGTGAATGGGGGACATGTAACTTCCAGCATTCACGTGGTGATGTGTGTTCATTCTTAAATTCTTCTGCTTATTACTGGCTGAATGAATTCCATTTTGATGGATTAAGATTGGATGCAGTTGGTAATCTTATCTACTGGCAGGGTAATTCTCAAAGAGGAGAGAACAGAGAAGCGATGAAATTCCTTCAGACATTAAATAGGGGACTTAAAGAACGTATTCCTCATTGCTTGTTGTTTGCGGAAGATTCTTCAAGCTATCAGGGTGTTACTGCACCTATTGAACAGGGTGGATTAGGCTTTGATTATAAATGGGATCTAGGCTGGATGAATGATACTTTGGATTTCTTCAAGAAGACTCCTGAAGAAAGAAAGGAACATTATCATAAGCTTACTTTCTCGATGATGTATTTCTACAATGAACATTTTATCTTGCCATTTTCTCATGATGAAGTTGTTCATGGAAAAAAGACCATCGTAGATAAGATGTATGGTTCCTATGAAGAAAAGTTTGCACAGGCAAGAGCTCTATATCTTTATATGTATGCTCATCCTGGGAAGAAACTTAACTTTATGGGAAATGAATTTGGACAGTTAAGAGAATGGCATGAATATCGTGAACAGGATTGGACATTGTTGCATTATCCAATGCATCAGTCATTCCATCAGTTCCATAAAGATCTTATTCGCTTGTATAATGAACATGATGCATTCTATCAGAATGACTTTAATGAAAAAGGTTTTGCCTGGATAGATTGTCAAAAAGAAGAACAGAGTCTTTATGTCTTTAAAAGATGCAGTGAGGAAACATTGGTCTTCTTCTTCAATTTTTCTGATGCACCTCAAGATTATCTTTATGAAGAAAAAGGAAAGCTCACTTGCTTGTTGAATACAAATGATCACATCTATAGTGGACAAGGAGATCGTATTGATCATATTGAAACAGGCGATAATATCACTATTCCAGCATATACAGGAATGGTCTATCAATTACAAGATTAACAAAATCAATCACATTTTTATTCGATAATTCTTCACTATTCTAGATAATAGAAAGTGAGATGAATAATATGAGACAAAACAAATTAATGCACATTCTTATCGCAATCATGATTGTAGGAGGGACCGGCAGCGTATTAACAACAGCCATTATGCCATCTGGCAATAAGACAGTTGAACATATGCATATGAATGGCGGCAATATGCCAAACACGTTGCCAGGCAATGGAGACAATCAGAATAACAGCAATTCTAACAATTCTAATGATAATTCTTCAAACAATTCTTCAGGTAACACAACCACTACTGTAACTGCTGAAACTACTGAAACTACGACAGTTTCCACAGCTGTTGGTGGAGGCAGTGTAGGAACACGCTTTGTGGAATTATTAAGAGATTTATGCATCACATTCTTTACTGGATCTACATTAATGTATCTATATCTTAAATTTAAAAATGATCCTCAAAAAGAAAACTATCAGTTTGTAAATACTGATGCAAATTATTATCAGCCATACCATGAAAACAATGTGCAAATGAACAATGAAAACAATATGAATGAAGAAAAGCAGGATTAGTTTCCTGCTTTTTATATGGACATTATTATACTAAGAACTATAAGCTATAGATTAATAAATAAAAAAGAAGAATTAACAAAGTCCTGTAGACCTTCTTAATTCTTCTTTTTACTTTTATACAAATAAAGGCTGTTCATTTTTGAAAATTCTATGATCGGTGGTAGTTGCTACATAGTAAAGTGAACCATCTTCCGGTAAGATGTAAATTTCTAATGAATCAATAGATTTTAATGTAATATCTGAGGCTTTTAAATGTAATTTAATAATTTTTTTAATGTCTTGCACATTGGCAATAAATGAATTTGTTTGTATCTGAATGTTTGGTACCATAGCAATTCCCCCTTATTATTAATAATAGCAAAAATAATACTTTTTGCAATGGGTTTTCATAATAATAATAAAATGAATCAGCAACGAAATTGAAAATTGAGTATTCTTAGTATAAAATAGTAAAAAATAAGGAGTGTATTATGAGTAAGTATTTAGAACATGCAAAAACTTTAAGAGCAATTGTAGAACCACATTACAATTGTGCACAGGCTGTCCTTGTTCCTTTTGCTAAGGATGCAGGATTAACTGAAGAAGCAGCTTATGATTTTTCAAGAAACTTTGGTGGTGGAATGAAAATGGGGAGCATCTGTGGTGCTATCACAGGTGGATTAATGGTTTTAGGATTATTTGGTGTAGATGATCCAAGAACTATTGGTGCTTATTATCGTCATTTTAAAGAAGAACATAACAACTGTTTAAATTGTGTAGATCTATTAAAAGCAAGCAGAGAACGTGGTGAAGAAAAGAAACCACATTGTGATGGAATGGTTTATGAAGCTATTGAAGTGGTAGAAGCTATTCTTAAAGAAAAAGGCAAACTGTAATGATTGAAAAGTTAAGAAAGTATAAGCCATATAATGAACAGGAAGAAAAAGATGTAAAAGAGATGATCAGACGTTTAGAGAATGGGGAAGAACTATTTCTTCGTGATAATGCGTCTGCTCATTTTACTGCTTCTGCCTGGGTTGTTTCACCTGATCGTAAAAAGGTATTGATGGCTTATCATAACATCTATGATTCATGGGCTTGGCTTGGTGGTCATGCGGATGGTGAACATGATCTTCTGAAAGTGGCTATCAAGGAAGTTAAAGAAGAAAGCGGACTGGATGTCAAACCAGTAAGCGAAGATATTTATTCAGTAGAGATTCTTTGTGTTGATGGACATATTAAAAATGGACAATATGTGTCTTCACATTTACATTTTAATGTCACTTATCTTCTAGAAGGTGATGATAAGCTTCCAATTAGAAATAAACCAGATGAAAACAAGGCAGTAGCCTGGTTTGATCGGGAAGAAGCTATTGAAAAATCACGTGAAGAATGGTTTAAGAAAAATATTTATAGAAAACTTAATGATCAATTAAAAGGTGCATAAGCGCCTTTTTCTTTACTTTTAAAGTTCATTTGTTATAATGAAGATACCCATAGGGGGTGTAGGAGGTAAAGATGAAAAAGAAATTCGATGTTATGGGAATGACCTGCGCTGCCTGTGAAGCACATGTCACAAAGAGCGTAAAGAACGTTGATGGAGTTCTTGATTGTCAGGTTAATCTTCTATCAGAAAATATGGAAGTCAATTATGATGAATTAAAGATTTCTTCTGAAGATATTATTCAAGCTGTAAGAAAAGGTGGGTATGATGCCCGTTTACAAGATGAAGAGATTCATCAGGATATGAGAACTTCTATTGAAAAAAGAAATGCGAAAAAGGATGAAGAGTTGCGTAAGCAATTTAAAGATCTGATTTTATCATTTTTATTTATGATTCCACTGTTTTATCTTTCAATGGGATCAATGATGCATTGGCCTGGTATTCCTTCGATATTCTTAGGTCATGAGAATATGATGATCTTCGCATTAACTGAAATCCTACTGCTTATTCCGATTGTATTTATTCATAGAAAAAGATTTATAGGAGGATTTCAATCACTTCTTCATGGAGCACCTAATATGGATTCCTTGATAGCGATTGGCTCTTCTGCTTCAATTGTTTATTCATTATATTCAGTTTACATGATGGCATATCATATGGGACGATTTAATTTAGAAGCAGCTCATGATTATCATATGAATCTCTATTTTGAATCAGCCGCAATGATTCTTACTCTTATTGGGCTAGGCAAATATTTCGAAGCCAGAAGTAAAAAGAGGACAAGTGATGCAATCAATGCCTTGATGGATCTTGCACCAGAAAATGCGGTGGTACTAAGAAATGGAGAAGAAACAGTTGTTTCTATTGAAGATATCAATATCAATGATCATATCGTTGTAAAGAGTGGAGAAAGCATCGCAGTAGATGGCAGAATCATTGAAGGTCATGCAAGCGTTGATGAATCTATGATTACTGGTGAATCAATTCCCGTTGATAAAAAAGAAGGAGATCTTGTTATTGGGTCTACTATCAATAAGAGTGGACGTATTGTTGTTGAAACATTAAAAACAAATGATCAGTCAACCTTGTCACAGATTATTGCCTTGGTAGAAGAAGCAGGAAACTCTAAAGCACCTATTGCCAGAATGGCTGATGTTATTTCAGGATACTTTGTTCCAGTCGTTATCGCTATAGCAATAGTGACATGCATTACTTGGATGATGCTAGGAGAAAGTTTCCATTTCGCATTAACAATGGCTATCTCTGTCCTTGTGATCTCTTGTCCTTGTGCATTAGGGTTAGCTACACCAACAGCCATTATGGTGGGAACAGGTAGAGCAGCTAAGCTTGGCTTGCTTGTAAAAGATGCAGTTGCATTAGAAACTTTAAGCAAGATTGATACCATTGTCTTTGATAAGACTGGTACATTGACAAGAGGAACACCTCATGTCTCTGATGTAGAAATCTACGATGAACGTTTTTTATCTTATGCTTATTCTCTTGAATCTCATTCATCCCATCCATTGGCAGAAGCTATTGTTCATTATCATGATGAAGAACTCTTTAATGTTAATGAGTATGCAGAAGTACCTGGTGGGGGTATTACAGGAATAATCAATGATGTAATGGTCATTGGTGGCAATAAGAAAATGATGGAATCCCATGGTATACTTGTTCATGAAGAAAAAGATTATTCTAGTGAAGGTAAGACTGTCATTTATTTTGGTATTGATGGAAAGTATGCTGGACTATTTGCCTTACAGGATGAATTAAAAGAAGAAGTCAGCGATGTGATCGTTGAACTTAAGAATAGACATATTCAATCCTTGATGTTAACAGGGGATAATGATCGAACAGCTAAAGCTTTAGCTTCTAAGCTTAATATTGATTACAAGGCAGAAGTATTGCCTGCTGATAAAGAGAAAGTCATTTCTTCTCTTCAAGATGAAGGCCGCATTGTCGCAATGGTCGGTGATGGCATCAATGATGCACCAGCCTTGATGAAAGCACATGTTGGTGTATCTTTCACTAGTGGATTAGATATTGCGATTGAATCTGCAGATCTTGTACTCATGAAAAATGATATGATTGATTTAGTTAATGCCCTTGATCTTTCACATGCGACAATGACGAATATTAAAGAGAACCTTTTCTGGGCTTTATTTTATAATGCAATCTGTATACCTGTCGCATGCGGTGTGTTCTATCCTTTATGGGGATGGAAACTTTCACCAATGCTTGGAGCACTAGCTATGAGTTTCTCTTCAGTTTTTGTGGTGTCGAATGCATTAAGACTAAGATGGTTCAAGGTGAAAAAGGAAAGTGTAAAAAGAAATGAACATGTTATAAATACAGATGTTTCTGTAATTGATAAGAAATCTCTAGGAAAGAAGGATAAGACAATGAATAAAGAAAACTGTGATAAGATCGTTAAGATCGAAGGTATGATGTGTGAAAAATGTGTTGAGCATGTATCTAATGCATTGAATGCTATTGAACATGTAGAAGCACATGTTTCACTAGAAAACAATGAAGCATATCTTCAAGTCTTTAATCATGCTGTAACTGATGAAATGATCAAGAATGCGATTGAAGAAGCAGGATATGAATTTAAGGGTATTCGCATCAATCATAAATATGATCAGAGTGATTATGATAAAGTCATTACAGTTGAAGGCATGATGTGCAAGATGTGTGAAAAGCATGTCAATAAAGCCTTGAATAAACTTGATGGTGTAAAAGCAGATGTTTCATTATTTGAAGGCAAGGCTTATGTTAAGCTTCAAAGTGATGTAGATGATGAAGTATTAAAGAAAGCTATTGAAGATGAAGACTATAAAGTCTTATCAATTGAGAAAGCATAGGTGATTGTATGCAGGCAGATGCAAAGAAAGTATTGCGTTATCTAAAGACCGCAAGAGGACAGATTGATGGCATCATGAAAATGATTGAAGATGATCGCTATTGTATTGATATTTCTACACAGCTTATGGCGACACAGGGATTATTGAATAGAGCCAATAAGGAAATACTGTCTGAACATATGCGTCATTGTGTCAATGAAGCAACACAGGAAGAAGTGCGTGAAGAGAAAATTGAAGAGATGATCAAGATTATTGATAAGCTTGTAAAGTAAGAGACTGCAATTATTGCAGTCTCTTTTTTGGTATATAGAAATTATAGTTTGTACTATATAGATGGGATTTTCAATAATAGGAAGAGAATTGAATGTTTATAAAAGGTGTGTTATTAAAGTATGTAATAAGGAGAGAAGAGATGGAGGATTATAGTCTATTAAGTGATAAAGAGAGAGAGGCTCTTGATTTTATATTAAAGCATAAAAAAGAGGTAGCTTACATGTCCATGCGTGAAGTGGCAGGTCAAAGTCATGTTTCAACTGCGACAATCAATAGAATGGCACATAAGCTTGGCTATATGAATTATGTTGAGTTTAAGCGTTCACTTGACAGTCTTGAAATTATTTCCTGTCTTAATGGATTGGAAGAGGATTATTATGGAGATAGTTATATGAGATGGCTTCTCTTTTATATGAAGCTGATTAAATTTTAATTTATGGAGTAGAATATTGCGGCTATGTCGCAGAATATACAGCGTGAAGATTTATTTTTCATGGGTTACCAATGATCTGTTTTATTATAATCATTTTTTTAAAGAATCTCTTGTCAATCCATTTGTTTCTATTTCAGGAGAAACAATTGAACTCGTTGAAATCCTGAATACCTGCAAGAGTGAATCACCTGATTCAGTAAACAAATCAGGTGATGACATTTTTAAAACAGCAGGGTGTAAACTAACGTCAATACTTCTTTATTGCCAGGCTTGCAGATATTTCTATCTGTTATTACATTCCAAATTATCGTTGAGATGATCATATCTCCACTGCAACGCAAGTTTTGTTATTTATATTATTGAATCAATTGCCAATGAATTAAAAAAACTTTGGCGTTATTTAATCAAAAAAGTGCTGTAAATAAATGCAGCACTTTTTAGTATGTTATTCATCGAAAGATCCTTTGCATGTTTTCTGTTCTAAATTAATGACATAATGGTTGAATCCATTTTCATCTTTTTTAGTAAGTGTGTATTCATACGAAGTAGTTTTATAATTCTTTACATCAGATTCAAAGTAATCCTGTGTATAATATGATGTAGATGAAACTGATTTGTTTGGATTTAAAAGTGAGTCATTGAAACGTGAGTCATCATCGATAATGTTTTTATCTTTATCTTGATAAACTACATTATAGGATAATTCTTTAATAGGGTTTGAACCGGTATTTTTAATAGTGTAATCAACATGAATTCCATCATTTGTTTTAGGTGTTGTGCTAAACGATAAGACATTCTTTTCATTAAAGTTTGCGTTGTTATAGTCTTCTCTTTTAATTACTTCTACAGTCTTATTCTGTAAATCTACAGTGTATTGTTTATCGGCTGTATAGTATTCATAACTCTTAATTTCAATTGTTTTAATTTTCTTTACTTTATCCATTTCATTGTCATCAAAACTAGAATACGTTTGAATACATGCAGATTTGTTGGAATCTACTTCGAATTCTCTAAATCTTGAATCATCACAAAGTTGATTTCCATCTTTATCTAAGAAATTAAATGTAGGTGAAAAATAATAAATCGGATTTTTTCCCTTATTTGTAATTTTGAACCAAGCAACTAGTCCTAATGTTGAATCAGCATATTTTTTAATTTCATTGAATTGAAGAATGTTTGCATCTTCAAATGAAGGCTTATTTTCAGCCTTTATTTCACCTGATGCAGATTCAGTTGATCCAGAATTATTTGTTTTAGATGTATCTTTTGAAGATGCACATCCAAATAGCATTGTAGCAGCTAAAGCTACACTTAAAAATTTAGTAGTTTTTCTCATATATTTCCCTCCAATACAAGTCTGTATTATATCATAAAAAAAGGAATAAATGTAACCAAATGGTTGCATTTGACATTTGTATTACCAAGATAACTTTTTTTCATGAATAGAAAGACAATTGAGAAAATTGTGTGTCTATGTTTCTATAAGAATAGAGAAAAGGAGGCTTACAATGAGAACTAATATTGATTTACATATGCATTCACTTTATTCAGATGATGGAGAATTTACACCTGCTGAATTAGTAGAACAATGTCACAATGCCAATATAGAAGTGATGGCCATAGCAGATCATAACTTTGTAAAAGCTATTGATGAAGCAAAAGAAGCAGCTAAAAAATATGCGATAAGTGTCATTCCTGCTATTGAGATTGATTGTGTTTATAAAGGAATCAATCTTCATGTATTAGGATATGGGATTGATTATCATCATCCATCATTTAATAAGTTAGGAGAAGATATCTTAAAACAGGAACTTCTTCTATCTGATATAAAACTAGAAAAAACTAATGCCTTGTTTCACACTCAATTAACAAGAGAACAGCTTCTTTCCATTATGCCAAATGGTGTTTTTACAGGGGAAGCATTTGCCCAAGCTTTACTTGAGGATGAAAGATATCTTCAACTAGAAGCATTAAAGCCCTATAGAGAAAAAGGAGAGAGAAGTGATAATCCGTATGTGAATTTCTATTGGGATTACTATTCTCAAGGAAAAGCTATTTATACAAAAGTAAACTATCCTTCATTAGAAGAAATCATTAAACTTATTAAATCTCATGGTGGTATTTCTATATTGGCTCATCCAGGCAATAATCTAAAAAATCAATTGGAATTATTTGATGAAATGGTTCAATTAGGACTTGATGGAGTAGAAGCTTTCTCAAGTTATCATGATCAAAAAACATGCGAGTATTTCTATAATAAAGCAAAAGAGCTTAATGTTTATTATACTTGCGGTAGTGATTTTCATGGAAAAACAAAACCTTCTATTCATTTAGGAGATTGTCATTGCAATGTGGAAATAAATATTGATTTGAAAGGATTAGCACATGATGAGTGAGAAAGAAAAGATGGAAAAAGGCATGTGGTATGATGCCAATTATGATCCAGAATTATTTGCATTAAGAAAAAGAGCACAAGCAAAAGCATTAAAACTAAGTGCTATACCACATGATCAATTTGAAGAAAGAAATAAAGCTATTAAAGAACTGCTTGGCTATATGCCAGAAGAGTTTGATCTTGTCACACCTTTTATGGTTGATTATGGTGTCAATATTCATATCGGAAAATCAGTCTTCATTAATGCCAACTGTTATTTTATGGACTGTGCCAACATTACTATTGGTGAGCATACTTTCATTGGACCCTATTGTGGACTCTATACGGCAACGCATCCTTTAAGCTATAAACAAAGAAATAAAGGATTAGAAAAAGCATTGCCCATCACTATTGGTAAGAACTGCTGGCTAGGAGGCAATGTATCAATTATGCCAGGTGTCACTATCGGTGATGGTTGTGTTATTGCAGCAGGAGCAGTTGTTAATAGGGATGTAGAGGAAAACTGTCTTGTAGCAGGTGTTCCTGCAAAAGTCATCAGAAAGATTGATCAGGATGAATTATTATAAATTTCTATATATGTAATTTATGTGAAAGTGCTTTCTGATTTTTGTATAGTAAGAATATAAAGGAGGAGTAATGGAATGAGTTTTCCAAAAGATTTTTTATGGGGTGGCGCAACAGCAGCCAACCAGGTTGAAGGTGGCTGGAATCTTGGAGGAAGAGGTCCAGCACTTACTGACTTTACAACTGGAGGATCTGTAAAAGAACCTCGTTATGAAACATTTATTGATAAAGATGGCAATCCAGGCAAGAAATTACAGAAAACACCACTTCCTGAAGGTGCACATTATGCTGTGATTGATGGCTGTCATTATCCTAATCAGCAAGCAGTTGACTTTTATCATCATTATAAAGAAGATATCGCATTATTTGCAGAAATGGGATTCAAGACATTTAGAATGTCTATTTCCTGGTCAAGACTTTATCCTAAAGGAATTGAAAAAGAACCTAACAAAGAAGGAATTGAATTCTATAGAAATGTATTTGAAGAACTTAGAAAATATAATATTGAACCATTGGTTACAATCTGGCACTTTGATACACCAGCTTATATTGAAGAACATGGCGGATGGTTAAAAAGACAAACTATTGAAGATTATGTTCGCTTTGCGACAACATGTTTTACAGAATATAAAGGATTAGTAAAGTACTGGTTGACATTCAATGAAATCAATAATACTGTGATGTTCTTGAACATGTTTGGAAAAACAGCTACAGATAAAGAATATCAGGATGCTTATCAGATCTTACATTATCAGCTTGTGGCAAGTGCCAAAGCTGTACAAATTGGACATGCAATTGATCAAGAGAATATGATTGGATGCATGATCTGTGGTATCACGCGTTACCCTGCAACATGTGATCCTGAAGATATTCTAAAGAACAGATATGAGTGGGAAAAAGGCATCTTCTATTGTGGAGATGTTCAATGCAAAGGACGTTATGGCACATATGTAAAACGTTTATGGGATGAACATCATGTTCATTTAGATATCACTGAAGAAGATCTTCTTGATTTAGAAGCAGGTACTGTTGATATGTATACATTCTCTTACTACATGTCATCACTTGAAACAACACATCAATTAAAAGATAAAGTGTCAGGAAACTTTGTTTCTGGAGCAAGAAATGAATATCTCACATATTCAGATTGGGGATGGGCATTTGATCCAAAAGGATTAAGATACTATCTAGAAATGATCTATGATCGTTATGAACTGCCATTGATGATCGTAGAAAATGGATTAGGTGCTTACGATACAGTAGAAGAAGATGGTTCTATTCATGATCAATATCGTATTGATTACTATAGAGAACACATTAAAGAAATGAACATTGCGATTGAACATGGTGTAGACCTTATTGGTTATACAACATGGGGATGTATTGATCTTGTTTCAGCAGGTACTGGTGAAATGAGAAAAAGATATGGCTTTATTTATGTGGATATGGATGATGAAGGAAAAGGTTCAATGAAACGTTCTCAAAAAGATTCTTTCTATTGGTATAAACAAGTGATTGCAAGCAATGGAGATAAGTTAAATGATTTCACAGAATAAGAAGTTAACGTTTTATTCTATTATCGGGAATATTATTATTGGAATAGGGGTAGCGACTATACACTTAGCAGGATTTGGCATTGATCCTTTTACATCTATGACAATGGGGACTTCCCATTTATTAGGAGTAGGATTAGGTCTCTTTCAGATGTGTATTAATATTCTTATTTATATTCCAGTATTACTGATGAACAAAAAAGCCTTTGGTATTGGGGCTTGCTTTAATCTTCTATGCATTGGTTATATTGTAGAATATGTGGGCAAGTTTTATCAGATGATAGGATTAGATAGCTTATTATCTCACGTCATCATCCGATTCATGATCTTGCTTATAGGTGTCATAGTTGTATGTTTTGGATGTGCCTTATATATGGACTGTCAATCAGGTGTTGCACCTTATGATGCGATTGCCCCTCTTATTGAAGAAAAAACTGATGGTAAAATCAAATTCAAATATGCCCGCATAATGACAGATGTACTTGTTGCTACAATTGGACTTGTGACCGGTTTTCTTGGCAATATTACAACAATTGGTATCGCAACAGTGATTGTCGCTGCAGGAACAGGACCTATTGTTTCATTTTTTAGACAACGTGTTGTGTCAAAGATGATTGCTTAAAACTAATAAAAAGTCGTCGTAAGACGGCTTTTTGTTAGTTTTACTTATTTATTGCCTGTACACCATTTTCTCCATTAGCTGTTTCTATTAGTACACTGGAGTTAGCCTGGGTTTTAAATAAGTCTTATATTACATCACCGCTTGTAGGTGCATCAAAGATTGACTATGTTAAAGATGCTATTGCAGCATTGAATTTGACGTTTACTGATGAAGAAATGAAATATCTAGAAGAACCTTATGTTGCACATAATCAATATGGTTTCAGAAAATAAAAAAAGATGCGATTGCATCTTTTTTTATTTTCCAGAATCTCCATAGTTGTCAAGAAATCTTGCAGAAGGATCATTGACATCACAATGTTCCCAAGTCTTGTTTGGCATCCAGAAGTCCTTGATCCATTTTGAAGAATCAGGATAGAATTCTTCAAAGATATCTCTGTATAATAATGATTCCTTAGTAAATGGTGTACCATAAGGATATTTTTCTTTAGCTTTTAAGACATCTTCATCAGTATATTGTTCTTCAGCATATTCTTTAAGATAATCGACCATTGAATGTCCAACAGCATCACTGAAGGCTGCTTTTTCTCTAAATAAGATATCATCTGGAAGATAATCTAATCCTTCAAAAGCATGACGTAATAAGTATTTACCTTTGTTATAATGGTTCATCTTTTTATCTGGGTTAATGCTCATGGCATAATCCACAAATCTTAAATCAGCGAAAGGAACACGTCCTTCAAGGGCATTAGCTGAAATACAGCGGTCCGCACGAAGTACATCATACATGTAAAGTTCCTTGATACGCTTCTTTGATTCTTCCTGGAAAGCTTCAGGAGTAGGAGCAAAGTCAGTGTATTTATAACCAAATAATTCATCAGATACTTCACCAGTCATGATAACTTTGATATCTGTGTTCTTATGAATATAGTGACATAAGATATACATACCAATAGAAGCACGGATAGTAGTGATATCCCATGTTTCAAGATGATAGATGACTTCTCTTAATGCATTTAATACATCTTCTTTTGTCATGATGACTTCTGTATGTTCAGTTCCTAAATAATCAGCAACCTGTTTTGCATACTTTAAATCAATTGGATCAGTTTCCATCCCAATCGCAAATGTACGAATAGGGTGGTCAGTAATCTTTTGCCCAATGGAACATACTAGAGATGAATCCAATCCACCTGATAATAAGTATCCAACAGGAGCATCAGCCTGTAATCTTTTCTTAACACCAGCTACTAGACGTTCTCTTAGTTCAGTCGCAATTGTTTCAATTGAATCATCGTTCATTAGTTTGACATCACTTAAATCATTGTAGCAGACAAACTTTTCTCCATCATAGTAATGTCCTGGTGGGAAAGGAAGGATGTCATCACATAAATCAAACAATGCTTTCGCTTCACTTGCGACCGCAAATTTATGTTCACCCTTAGTATACCCATAAAATAAAGGACGAATACCCATAGGATCTCTTGCTGCCATAAATTTCTTTGTTTTAGTATCATATAATGCAAATGCAAATTCTGCATCTAAATATTTACACATCACATCAAGACCAAACTTCTGATAGAGGGGAATAAGTACTTCACAGTCGCTTCCACTCTTATAAGGAAAATCACTAACAATTTTCTTTAATGCTCTGAAGTTATAGATTTCACCATTACATACAAGCATAACCCCAGCATTTTCAAAAGGCTGCATTCCTTTAGGTGACAAGTCCATAATTGCTAAACGATCAAAACCAAATGTTCTTTGATGATAATAGACTGATCTTGTCATATCAGGACCACGATCACTGATTTTCCATAAAGATTTGTTAAAAGTATCTAATGTAAATTCATCTGAGTCTAATGCTAAAATACCACACATAATAATTTCCTCCTTCATTAACAAAAAAACTCGCTATATGCGAGTATCAGCCCATGCGCTCCAATATCAAAAAAGGAGGGTCATCACATGGTACGGAAATACTTCAAAGAGTACTCGATACCCGCCAGTCGTATCATGACTGAAAACGGTCTAGCCTACTTGTTGCCGTTCGGTAGACAGCTCCGAGGTGTTATTCATTAATAACTTGGATACAGGACTTTCACCATACTCCTGCTCGCTAAAACCGCTGTTAAAAATTACTTCTCCTCATCAACGCCTTATTTAGTTTACAAGTGATAGAATAGTCGCATTTCTTTCAAATGTCAATAATTTTTTTGTAAGATAATAAATATTTTTGTTTTAAGAACTTAAATTCCATATGTCGTATTTATCTAAAAAGATGTGATGCATTGTAGGTTTTACCATATTATCAACGCGAAAAAAATAACGCTAAAAAAGAGTCGTTGCTTTTGTTTATTATTAACGTTATGATGAATAAGCTCAAAAAAATAAGAAGGTGATTTTATGAAAAAAATAGCGATCATTGCGACCGGTGGCACTATTGCAGGAAGCGGTCATATGGGAAAAACAACAAACTATAAGGCAGGAACCTTATCAGTCGAAAATATTCTTGCATCTATTCCTGATATCAAAAGTGAATTTGATATTTCACTGTTTCCATTACTTTCAGTTGATTCCAATGAAATGAACATAACGCATTGGATTGCCTTAAAAAAGAAGATCGATGAAATATCTTCTGAATTTGATGGTATAGTTATCACTCATGGAACGGATACAATAGAAGAGACAGCTTATTTTTTAACACTTACAATCAATACAGATAAGCCAGTTGTTCTTACAGGGGCAATGCGTCCAGCAACAGCTACAAGTGCAGATGGACCTTTTAATCTTTGGCAAGCTATTCATTTGGCAGGTTCTTCTCTGTCCTATGGACAAGGGGTACTGGCACTATTTTCTAGTACAATCTATTCTGCACGTGATATTCAAAAGATCAGCAACTATAAGATTGATGCTTTTGAAAAAGCTAATACAGCGCTTGGTTTCATGAAAGATGATGAAATATTCTTTTCATCTAGACAGATGAAAAAACATACTACATCAAGTATTTTCTCTTCTATGGATCTATCACATCTTCCTGAAGTGGATATTGTTCCATATTATGCAGGAGCAGATTCATATCTTCTACATACTGGTGCTAAGGGCATTGTCGTCATGGGTACAGGTAGTGGAAACTTTTCTATGAAATGGAAGAAAGAAATTGAGACTCTTCAAAAAGAAGGAAAGTTCTTTGTACGTTCTTCTCGTGTCATTGATGGCATTGTCTTTGGAGATGAAGTCTTTGATCCTCATCACATTATGATTCCTTCATTGACGCTTTCACCATATAAGGCAAGAATACTATTGATGTTAGGACTAGCTTATACAAATGATTTAGATAAGCTCAAAGAAATATTTGTTCAATACTAGACTTTTAGCAATGCTAAAAGTTTTTTTCTTACATTTTTTCACATGTTTATTTGATATTTAGAATATTCTTTTTTTTGATACGATTACCTCGAAAGAGAGGTGTGTTATGAAGAAAGAGGTTTATGTTAATGCGTTAGGAACACTGAATATTATTTCTGTAGAAATAGAGGAAGAAGATTTTTTGATTCATATCGTAGAAGATATCAAACATCTAGATGATCTGTTTTCTATTTTTAAAGAAGAAAGTGAAATATCTCAAATTAACAGGAATGCCGGTTTAAAAAGTGTAAAGGTCTCTAAGGATACCTTTGAAATTATCCAAATAGCAAAATTCTATGGTGAAAAGACGAATGGTGCTTTTGATATCACAAGTGCACCGTTGAGTGAGCTATGGGGAATCCATAAAGGAAGTGAAGAAGTACCTTCTTTTTATAAAATCTATAAAGCGAGAAAGCTTGTTAATTATCAAGATATTATCTTAGATCAAGATGAATGCTCTGTCTTTTTAAAAAGAAAGAACATGAAGATTGATCTGGGCTCTATCGCCAAAGGATACTGTGTTGATCGTGTAAAAAAGAAGCTTCATGAAGCAGGTGTCAATAAAGGCTTTATTAACTTTGGTGGAAGTGTCTATACCTTCGATAAAGAAAGAGTAGGCATTCAGGATCCTTTTAAGAAAAGAGGGGAATCTTTCATGTCCATTGATGTTGATGATGCGTGTTGTGTAACATCTGGAAGCTATGAACATTCTTTTAAAAAGAATGGGAAGATCTATCATCATATCATTGACCCATTTACCGATTATCCAAGTGATAAGTCTCTTTCTTCTGTAACTTTGGTTGGATCATCAGCCATGTTAGCAGATATTTATACGACAGCTTTTTATGTATTAGGCATTGAAGAAGGAATGAAGATTTTGAAGGACGATTATCAGTCAATTTTTGTATTGGACAATAAGGATATCTTCCTAAGCAAAGATATAAAGAAACAGGTGGAGGCTTACTCATGAAAAAGAAAATACCCTATTTACAGATGACAAGGCATGTCATACAGCTGATTTCATTTTTACTGTTCCCAGGTCTTTTTATTGCGACTCTTGCTGCAATAAAAAGTATCATAGTATTGTTTATAGAGATGAAGTTTGACCTTTCTTCCTATCTTGCACCCATGCTTACATTAGCAGTGACCATTATTCCAACAATCATTTTCGGACGATTCTTCTGTGGCTTTCTATGCAGCTTTGGTGCCATGCAGGATCTCATCTATAAAACAAGCGGGCTTGTCATAAAAGATAGAATAACTTTTTCTAAAAAGACAGATCAAATACTTAAGTACCTTAAGTATTTGATACTCATTGTGTTAATTTTTGTCTGGGCATTTGGGATTGAAACAACAAGTGTAAGTTCATGGCATGTCTTTGGAACTTATATTTCATTAAGTGGATGGTCTGATCTTTCTACATTTATAACTATTGGAGGATGGCTCCTTCTTCTTATCATCATAGCCTCTCTATTTATAGAGCGATTCTTCTGTCGCTATCTTTGTCCGCTAGGAGGCATTTATACAGTGCTATCAAGATTCAAAAGCCAACAAGACAATGCGGAAAATGTCATTACTGTGAAACAAAGTGTGCTATGAATATCGATATGTCAGCACATGATGTCATTACTGATGGAGAATGTATTGACTGCTTTATGTGCAAGGACGTATGTCCAAGGGATAATATCACCACAAATCCTAAGCCTGCACTTGCGACTGGTGTTTCTGTATTGGCTCTAGGTGGTTTATATTATGGTGGAAATCTTGCATCATCTTCACTTGGCAATACGACAACAGTGACTCAAGGACAATTCAGCAATGGGACATACACAGGTAGTGCTCAAGGGTTTAGAGGAGAGACAAGTGTAAAGGTCGTTGTAAAAAATAATTCTATTTCTTCTATTGAAGTTACAAGCTATCAGGATGATGAACAGTTCTTTAATCAAGCTAAGAATACAATCATCAGCAATATCATCTCTTCACAGTCAACGGATGTAGATACAGTTTCTGGTGTAACATATTCTTCTAATGGATTAATCAATGCGGTAAAGAATGCATTATCTTCAAAGAGTGGAGAAACAAGCAATAATGAATCTGAAAATAATTCTGAAGAAAACAGTACTTTAAAAGATGGTACATACACAGGCAGTGGAAATGGATTTAGAGGAGAAACATAGGTAAAGGTTGTTGTTAAGAATAAGAAAATCTCTTCTATTGAAATTACGAGCTATCAGGATGATGAACAGTTCTTTGGAAGAGCTAAAGAAACTGTTATTGCTAATATTATTAAGAGCAGCATTGATGTAGATACTGTATCAGGAGCAACTTTTAGTTCTAATGGTATCAAGGAAGCTGTAGCTAATGCATTAAATATTGATTTTACTAATCCAAATAGTTCTTCACCATATCAAGGACATTATCATTAATAAAAAATCCTCCTTCTTATGTTATAATGCAAAAAAGAAGGGGGATTTTATTATGGATATATTAGAAAGAATGGTAGGATATCATCATATGTTGAATCAAATTGATGACATCCTTATTGAACAGAAGATAAAATCAACAAGTGAAATTTGGGAGAGTAGACTATGAATTATATTGCAGTAGGAGCAGGGGGATTTCTTGGAGCACTGCTACGTTATGTGTTGGGAATGATTTCATTAAATGAGAATACTGTATTTCCAATAAAGACATTTCTTATTAATGTGGTAGGCTGTCTTTTTATTGGACTGATCACTGTGGCTGCAGGAAGAAATACAGCTATTGATGAAAAGTGGATCCTATTTTTAAAAGTTGGTTTTTGTGGCGGTTTTACAACATTTTCTACATTTGCATTAGAAACAACAGAACTGATGAAAAATGGACATTTAGGTATTGCTTTTCTTTATGTGTTTTCGAGTATTCTAGTAGGATGTTTAGTCATTATTGGAGTAGAGTATTTATTGATGAAATAAAAAAGAGACGATTGCTCGTCTCTTGTTTTTATAAATGGTGCGGTGAACGGGATTTGAACCCACACAGCCGTACGGCCACAAGTCCCTCAAACTTGCGTGTCTACCATTCCACCACCACCGCATGTGCACCTATTATACCATAGGTGCTTTATTGTTTGCAACTGAATTATTACTTTTTAAGAATGTTATAGAGAGCCTGTGCATAGACTGCTGCTGACTGTAATAATTCTTCAAATACGATTGTTTCATCATCTTCGTGCATCTTATTATCACGACCAGGGAATTCTGCACCAAAGGCAACACAGTTTGGCATAGCTTTCGCATATGTTCCTCCACCCATGGCCTGAGGTCCATGTTCATGATCATTTGTGACATCTACATAAGCAGCATGTAATTTCTTGATCAGTTCACTTTCTGGATCTACATATAAAGATGGAGTGGCATTATAATCAACTGCAAGATCATAAGCAGAAGCTTTCTTTGTCACTACATCTACGACATCCTTGATTGGATCTACTTCATTAGAGAAACGTACATCTAATACCATGTTGATATGACCATCTTCATAGTTAAGAATACCTAAATTGTTAGTTAATGCACCTAGAGCACCACTGTGTGCGATGCCAAGTTTCTTTCCGGCTGTATCTTCATAGAAGTAATCATCAATGAAAGCAACAAGCTTGTTGTCAGTTATTGTATGAAGATAATGACAAAGAAGAACAATAGCATTAGTTCCTCTTTCAGGAACAGAACCATGAGCAGAACGTCCATCTACTTTTAATACAACGTGATTGTTCATAGTGATTGTACCAGTTGCCTTATTTTCTTTTAAGAAAGCATTGAAGCTTTCTTCATAGTCTTCTAAAGAACCTTCAAGACATGCGCAAGCATTGTTAGGAACAATGTTGCTTCTAGTTCCACCGCTAATAGAGATGATCTTTTCATCATCAATCTTACCAGTAAGGTTGAATCCAACCATTGCTTTTTCACCAAATACAACTGGGAAATCAGCATCTGGAGTAAATCCCATAGCAGGGTATGGACGATGTTTAAAATAATATTTTACACATGAAGAACCATTTTCTTCATCACATCCAAAGATAACACGGATCTTATATTTCTTTTCAAAGTCCATTTCATTGACGATTTTAGCAGCATAATAAGCAGCTAATAATGGACCTTTATCATCAGCAACACCACGTCCATATAGACGATCGCCATCCAATGTGGCATCGAACTGAGGATAGTGCCATCCTGTTTCGTTAACAGGGACAACATCAAGATGTCCTAGGATACCAAAGACTTCTTCTCCTTCACCGATGTCAATAGAGCCAGCATAGCCATCACAGTCATCTGTGATAAATCCATCTCTTTTACCAAAAGCAAGCATCTGATCTAATGCTTTTCTATTTGCTTCACCAAAAGGCTGATTATCTTTTGCTGTAGATGGATCAAATACAGAAGGAATCTGACATAATGTTCTTAAATCTTCTAATAATTCATCTTTTCTTTTATATACTTCATTATAAAAGTTCATTTTATATTCACCTCCGAGACATTATATCATTAAACTGCTTCTTTTGATAATAAAAATGCATCATACATGTTATGATAGTAAAAAAGGAGAGAATAAAAATGGGGAAAGTGAATTTTCATATAACAGTAAAAGCAATTGTCATTCATGAAGGAAAGATCCTCATCATGAAAAGAGTACGCCCATCATCTGATGGACTAGGGTGGTGGGAGCTGCCAGGAGGGGGATTAGAGTACGGAGAAACACCTCATGAAGCACTGATCCGTGAATTGAAAGAGGAGACAGGTCTAGATATTAAAATCTTAAAGCCTGTCTATACTTTTACTGCAATAAGAGAAAACTATCAGACTGTAGGGATTGGTTTCTTGACTATTCCTACCAATGATCATGTCATCTTGTCTGATGAACATACAGACTATCGTTTTGTAAGTCAGGATGAATTAAAGGATAGTCTAGATGTACATATCTATAAAGATATAGAAAAAGCACTTGATGAATACAATCAGCTAATTGAATATCATAAATTAAAAAAATAACGGGTGTTGCAAAGCAACGCCCGTTTATTCTTTTACGATATTGTTTTTAAGATGTGTGATATCAAGATAAGTTGGAATACCATTTGTATACTTGATGGCCATTTCTCCTTGAATTAATGGATAAAGATAATCATGTAAAGCAGGAGTGATATCATTGTGTGCATCATTGATCCATTCTACTGGAATCTTATGTTCAAGGTTTGCAACCTTCAATACGTCCATTGTTTCATAATGAACCTTGTATGGCATATCTGATTCTCTTTTTGAAACAATCATGATGCCTGTTTCATTGTTTAATGCAGAAGTAACAGCGAACTGTCCGATTTCAAATGATTCTTCGATATCAGTTTTTGAAGCAATATGCATTGCACAACGCTGAAGAACGTTTAATTCGATAGAACGTACTTTGCATCTGAATTCTTTATAGACAATAGTTTCCAATACTTTTCCAGTACCTGAATGAAGAACATGTCCAAAGGCATCTTTCTTTGTATATTTTGAATCCTGATCTAAATATTGACCATCGGCATCCTTGATACCTTCTGATACGGCAATAATGATTGAAGATTTTTCTTTGAATTTTTCACGAATATCTTCAAGGAATTTCTCTGTATCAAACGGAACTTCAGGAAGATAGATAAGATCAGGTACTGTAGCACCATTTTCTCTTGCCAAGGCACTAGCGGCTGTCAACCATCCAGCATTTCTTCCCATGATTTCTACGATTGTTACAGCGTTAAGCTTGTAGATAGCACTATCATAAAAGATTTCTAGCATACTGCTAGCAACATATTTAGCGGCTGAACCAAAGCCAGGTGTATGATCTGTTCCCATTAAATCGTTATCGATAGTTTTTGGAATTCCAATAAAACGAATTGATGAATTGACAGTCTTAGCATATGTAGAAAGCTTTGCGACTGTATCCATTGAATCGTTTCCACCGATATAGAAGACATCTGTAATATGCATATCTTCAAATTTCTTGAATAGCTTTTCATATGTGCCTTCTGCAAGATTGATGGTAGGGAGCTTAAAACGACAGCTTCCAAGGTACATGGCAGGTGTTGCTTTAAGATTCTCGATGCTCTCTTCATCCTTGAAAAGTTCTCCTAGATCGATATAGTGATCTTCAAGCAAACCTTTGATTCCGTTGATCATACCATAAATGTGTTCATATCCTTCTTTTTTGCACTGAGCTACAACTCCAGCTAAAGAAGCATTAATCGCTACGGTAGGACCTCCGGACTGACCAATAAAACAATTTTTCTGACTCATTTAGTAAACCTCACTTTTATTTTTCACACACATTCTATCATTTCAATTATCTCTTGAAAAGAGAAATTGAATAAGGAAGAAATACCATTGCATATCTCAATAGAAACTGTTTCTTTTAATCCTAAAAATAATTGAAAATTTGGGTCATATTAGTAAAAACACGTTAAAAAAGGAATGGTAATTTGTAATACGTGGTGTTATTATTAGATAAGGAGGTTATTAAAGAATATGTCTAAACAATATTTATCAATGGATGGTAATACTGCTGCAGCACACGTAGCGTATGCGTTTTCAGAAGTAGCAAGTATCTATCCAATTACCCCATCTTCACCAATGGCTGAACACGCTGAAGAATGGGCAGCTACAGGAAGAAAGAATATTTTTGGCTCATCAGTAAATGTGATTGAAATGCAGTCTGAAGCTGGTGCTGCAGGTGCAGTTCATGGTGCGTTACAGGGTGGCGCATTAGCAACTACATTCACGGCTTCACAGGGCTTATTGCTAATGATTCCTAATCTTTATAAGATTCAGGGTGAATTGTTGCCAGGTGTATTCCATGTTGCAGCAAGAGCATTAGCCACTTCATCATTAAATATCTTTGGTGATCACCAGGATGTTTATGCTTGTCGTCAGACAGGTGTTGTTATGCTTTGTTCACACTCAGTTCAGGAAGTTATGGACTTGGGTGGAATTGCTCACTTAGTAGCAATCAAGGCTTCTGTACCAGTAATGCATTTCTTCGATGGATTTAGAACATCTCATGAAATCCAGAAAGTTGAAGTTATGCCTTATGAAACATTAGAAAGCCTATTAGATAAGGAAGCATTAAAGAAATTTAAAGATCGTGCATTAAATCCACATCTTAATCCAGTCACTCGTGGTTCAGCAACGAATGATGATATTTACTTCCAGTCAAGAGAAGCTCAGAACGCTCATTATGATAAAGTTGCAGATATCGCAGCTGATTACATGAAAAAGATTTCTGAAATTACAGGAAGAAACTATGCTCCATTTACTTACTATGGTGCTAAAGATGCTGATCGTGTCATCATCGCAATGGGTTCTGTTACACAGGCTGTTGAAGAAGTTGTTGATACATTAGCAGAAAAAGGAGAAAAAGTTGGTTTAATTAAAGTACATCTTTATAGACCTTTCTCAGCAAAATACTTATTGGATGTTCTTCCTGATTCAGTTAAGAAAATTGCTGTACTTGATCGTACAAAAGAAATGGGCGCTACAGGTGAACCACTTTATCTTGATGTATGTGAAGTACTTAAAGATAAAGACATCGTCATCACTGGTGGACGCTATGGTATGGGTTCAAAGGATACAACAGCAAGAGCTGTTAAATCTGTATACGATAATTTAGCAAAAGAAAATCCACAGCATCCATTTACAATTGGAATCGTTGATGATGTTACTCATCTTTCATTAGAATTAGATCCAACATTTAGCGTTAAGACTGATGCAACTCAGTGTTTATTCTACGGTTTAGGATCTGACGGTACAGTTTCTGCTAATAAGTCATCAATCAAGATTATCGGTGACAATACTGATTTATATTGTCAGGCTTACTTTGCTTATGATAGTAAAAAAGCTGGTGGCGCTACTCGTTCAAACTTACGTTTTGGTGAAACTCCAATCCGTTCAACTTACTATGTCAACAATGCAGATTTCATTTCTTGCTCACTTGACAACTATGTCTTCAAATATGACATGTTACGTAACTTAAAAGAAGGTGGACGTTTCTTATTAAATACTGAATTTGATAAAGATGAAATCGTTAACTATCTTCCAAATAGAGTTAAGAAACAGTTAGCTGATAAGCATGCTAAATTCTATATTATCAATGCCAACAAGTTAGCTGCAGAATGTCATATGGGACGTCATACAAACACAATTCTTCAGTCAGCATTCTTTGCTCTTAATACACAGATTCTTCCATTAGAAGAAGCTATTGAAAAGATGAAAGAAATGGCTAAGAAGTCTTATGGTTCAAAAGGTGATGCTATCGTAGAAGCTAACTATAAGGCAATCGATGCTGGTAAAGATCAGGTTGTAGAAGTGGCTGTTGATCCTGAATGGTCTAACTTAACAGTTAATGAAGTACGCCATACTACAGGTGATGAATACTTCGATACATTCGTAGCTCCAATCGATGCTCTTGAAGGTGATGATCTTCCAACATCAGCATTCTTAGATAAACTTGATGGAACTATGCAGAATGGTAAAGCTATCAAAGAAAAGAGAGCTATCGCTGTTAATGTACCAAAATGGAATAAAGATAACTGTATCCAGTGTAACAACTGTGTTATGGTCTGTCCTCATGCAACAATTCGTGCATTCTTAATGACTGATGAAGAAATTGCTAATGCACCAGAAGATATCAAGAATGATGTATTAAAACCAATGGGCAAGAACGTGGATGGCTTATCATTCCGTATCCAGGTATCTCCAGATAACTGTGTTGGATGTACACTTTGTGTATCTGCATGTCCAGGTAAGAAGGGTGAAAAAGCTCTTTCTATGGTTCCAGTTAAGGATGAATTACCTCATTCTGAATTATCTGAATATATCTACAGCAATGTAGAATACAGAGATGATCGTTATCCAACTACAACTGTTAAGGGTGTAGGTTTCAAGAAACCTTACTTCGAAGCATCAGGTGCATGTGCCGGATGTGGTGAAACACCATACTATAGATTAGCAACTCAGTTATTTGGTAGCGATATGCGTATTGCCAATGCAACAGGATGTTCATCAATCTATACAGGTTCATGTCCATCTACACCAATGACATTCGATAAGAATGGACATGGTCCAGCTTGGGCAAACTCATTATTCGAAGACAATGCTGAATTCGGATTTGGTATGAAGTTAGCTGAAAACTATAAAGCTAAACATATTTTAGAAACAATTGCTGCTAACATCGATAATGCAGAAGCAGAAACTAAGGATGTCTTAGATCGCTATGTAGCTATCAAGGGTGATAGAGCAAAAGAAAAAGAAATCTATGATGAAGTTGTTAAAGCATTAGAATCAACTAGCGTTGGCGCTTTAAAAGCTTTATTAGATCATAAAGAAGACTTAGTGACTAAGTCACAGTGGATCGTCGGTGGAGACGGATGGGCTTATGATATCGGTTATGGTGGATTAGACCACGTTATCGCTAATGATCAGAATGTAAACATTCTTGTACTTGATACAGAAGTTTACTCAAATACAGGTGGACAGTCATCTAAATCATCACAGGCAGGATCAATCGCTAAGTTTACTGCTAGCGGTAAGACAGTTGCTAAGAAAGACTTAGCACAGATCGCTATGGCATATGGTCATGTCTATGTAGCTCAGATTGCTATGGGAGCTAACCCAATGCAGTCAATCAAGGCATTAAGAGAAGCTGAATCATATGATGGACCATCATTGATCATTGCTTATTCTCCATGTAATGAACACCATATCAAAGGTGGAGGATTAGCTAACTCTCAAAGACAGGAAAAACTTGCAGTTGAATGTGGTTACTTCAACTTGTTAAGATACGATCCTCGTCTAGCTGAACAGGGCAAGAACCCATTACAGATTGATTCTAAGGCACCAGATTTCAGCAAGTTCAAAGACTTCCTGATGACAGAAAACAGATTCTCACAGTTGACAAAAGTCAATGCTGAAAATGCTGATGCGTTAATGGATAAATGCTTGAACGATGCTAAACGTCGTAGAGCACGTGCTGAAGCACTCGCTAAAGAATTTGAAGTAATGGAATAGCTTACATTAAAAGAAGCAAGATAATCTTGCTTCTTTTTTTGTTTTTTACTTGAATTTTATAAAATTTTTACTTATCATAACTATGCGCACTTCTGCGCCGTTTTTATTTTTTTTAAAGGGAAAAGGGGTACAATAGATGAACTATAATGAAGTTAATATAGTTAATACAGAAACGATTATGAAACAGTTCGATGTTAATGCATTAGTTGCAAAGGTGATTGATGCAAAGGGGTTAACTGAAGAAAAGTTTCATGCTTTGAATGAAGATTATGAATATCATCTTGGTGATTATTCAGGGGCAGAAGACATTAAAAATATCATTAAAGAAAGTTATGATAACGATGAAAAATTTCTTATCGTATCAGATCCAAAGTTAGATAACTTATTTGCATCTATCATTGTCATTCGTTCATTGGCAAAGATGAAGGCAAGATTTGAAATCAAGTACATCAATAAAGATGAATATATGCTAAAAGGAAATGTCATTGCGATCCATGATACTTTACAGTTCCATAATAATCAGAAGAATATCCATCTTGAAGTTGAAACAGATCTTTCTTTATCTACAATGGCTTATGTCATCATGAAAGAATTTGTCAGAGATAGCTATTCTATCGCATTGGCTTCTATTGCTAATATCTGTACTAATGTGCCATTATCATATGCTAATAGAACATTGTTTAAAAGAGCTAAAGAAATCTTGGAAGATAAGCAGTATGTTGTATTTGAACGTTTTATGATTACACCTGAAAAACGTAATGCTCAGCTTTTAAGAAGCGGTAATGCTTATACGACATATCATTTAAGCAAGATGAAGAATCTTCTTGTTAATCCATTAATGAACTTCTTAAAAGATAATGATGAAAAAAGATGGAATGCCTTATTAAGCTATTTCTTTAATCCAAATAAAATAGATTCTAAGCTTTCTAAGTTGGCATTGGCTATCACTAAGTTCAAGACTGATGATGAAAAAGAATATGATGAATCTCAAGTTATTGAAGTAACATTGGATGAAATCAGAATTGATGAAATCAAGAATTTATCTGAGACATTTGAACCATACTATGATGGATTTAAACGTCCATTATTTATCTTAAAGAACGTTGTAGTCACTGATCGTCGTCGTTTTGATTTAGCTAAAGGATTAGAAATTTCATTTAGAACTGATCATGGTCTAGTTAAGGCTACAGCCTACAATAATCCTGTTACTAAACTTGATATTAAAGTAGGGGATACAATCAGTATTGTTGGTACATTAACAATCAATGCATTCTCTGGATTGCCAGGATTATCTATCGTAAATATGGAAAAGCATAATTAAACTTGAAAATTTCATTTTAAAATCTTATCCTTAAATTATAAGGAGGTTTTGTTATGAAACGATTATTTAGCTTTTTACTTGCATTCGCCATGCTGTTTAGTATTGCTGGCTGTAAAGGAAGTGATAAGGAAGCTGTTTCAAAAGCAGCCAATGAATTCCTTACTGCTTGTAAAAACGGAGAGTTTGATCAAGCCAGCAAATTAGCAGATAGTTCAGTAAGCTCTAAGCTTCAGCTTAATAATGTGGACTCATCTATTACATCAGCCTTAGGCTCTTACAGTAACCGTGGTGGTGAAAAGTTTAAGAAAGGTTTAGATGAATTTGTTAAGAAAGTTAAGAAAGCTTATGTTCAGTCTTATACAATCAAAGATGATTATGATAACGATAAAAAGTCATTAAGCGCTGAAGTAAAGATTCTTGATCAGAGTGCTATCTCATCAGTTTCTAGCGCCCTAAGAACAAAAGTGACGACTTTAGCAAAAGAGTATGCACAAAATCATTTAGCAGAACTTCAGAAGATTTATGCTTCTGAAGGCAATGAAGCTATGCAGAATGCAATGCTTGAAGGTATGGCAGATCAGATGTTTGAACTCCTTGATAAGGAATATTTAGCTAAGATTCCTACTAAGACACAAACTTGGAAGATGACATTTACTGATTCTGATAAGACTTGGAAATTAACAGATGTAGTTATTGCATAAAAAAAGAGGCTGTAACGAAATAAATACAGCACTCAAATAAAAAATGGTGGCATCCTCATAAGTGATGAGGAATGCCACCTTTTTTGATATAATTAGGCTATGAAAAATAACAATACAAATACACCTAATTACAAGAACA
>NZ_JAGBIX010000075.1:0-8248 GCF_017934775.1 Kandleria sp.
AAACAGTATCAGGAATCTTGCCAAGGAGATTCAAAGCCTGAAAATACTGAGAGAACTTAAAATTTTGTTTAGAAAAAGATTCAATAGAATTAATTAAATGTGTTATACTTTCCATGATGAAACATCCTTTCGTGATATTTTGGTTGGCGCTAAAAGTATAACACAGGTTGTTTCATCTTTTTTAGTTAAATACGAAAAAAGATGATTACTAAGATATACTCAGTAATCATTTTACTGTATATATAGATAAAATTGAGGGTAGTGTATTAGTGCTATGTGCTATAGATTTTTGACACTACCTGAAACAAATGGGGGATAATATATGAAAGAAATCAGTATTAAAGATATTGAAGGAATCAATATTGGACAAGTAGAAAACAGTGAAGGGGGAACAGGATGTACTGTTGTCATCTGTAAAGATGGGATGCGTGCTGGACTTGATATAAGGGGTGGAGGTCCTGCCTCAAGAGAAAGTCAGCTGCTTAATCCCTTGATGGCAGCCCAATCAATTCATGGAATCCTACTTGCAGGAGGAAGTGCTTTTGGTCTAGAAGCAGCTACTGGTGTAATGAATTATCTAGAAGAACATGACATCGGTCTTGATGTTGGTGTCACAAAAGTACCGCTTATCGCACAAGCAGATCTTTTTGATCTTATGGTAGGAGATAAGCACGCAAGACCGGATGTCAAGATGGGATATGAAGCAGCCAAGGCAGCAATGGAAAATCCCAATTATAAAGATGGTAACTACGGTGCTGGATGCGGTGCGACAATTGGCAAGATTGCAGGAGGAAAGACCTGCATGAAATCAGGAATAGGAAGTTATGCGATTCAGGTAGGAGAACTTAAGATTGGTGCTATTGTAGCAGTCAATGCCTTAGGGGATATCTATGATTATAAGAGCGGAAAGATGATTGCAGGATTATTGTCAGAAGATCATCAATCATTAAGAAGCACAACTGAAGTGATGGCTTCATCAATTGATGTTGTAGACAACCGCTTTGTCTCCAACACCACATTGGCGATTCTTGTCACAAACGCAAAATTTGAAAAATCACAGCTTTGCAAGATTGCCGGAATGGGACATGACGGCTATGCAAGATCCATTCGTCCCGTTCATACATCTTATGATGGCGACAGCATCTATGCGGCTTCTGTAGGAGAAGTGAAAGCTGATCAGGAAGTTGTAGGAACATTGGGAGCTGATGTTATCGCGGAAGCAATCAAGCGAGCTGTCTACAGTGCGAAAGGTGCCTATGGCTTACCTGCGCTATGCGATCTTGAGCTAGGAGAATAATATGCTTTCATTAAGAAGATATGAAGAGAAAGATGGTGAAACAATTCTTTCTTGGATTCAGGATGAAGATACTTATTATAAATGGAGTGCTGGTATTTTAGGAACATATCCAATCACCTTGAATCATTTCAAGAAGATCAATGACATGGAAGCCTTCATGGTCATTGAAGAAAAAGAAATAGGATTCTTCACCATTCGTTCACCAGAAAAAAATGTATATCGTATTGGCTTTGTGATCCTCGATCCTAAAGCAAGAGGAAAAGGTTTAGGAGCAGGTCTTATTAAATGTGCTATTCAATATATTAAGACACATTATCCTGTAGAAATAATTACATTAGGCGTCTTTCTTAATAATGAAAGAGCCTTACGCTGTTATCAGAAGGTGGGCTTTAAAGAAATTAGTAGAGAAGAAGTTAATATCAATAATCTAATATGGCAAGGCATAGATATGGAATTAAGTGAATAGGGAACTATTCACTTTTTGCATTATCATATAAAAACGATATAATGAGAATAAGGAGGATTATTCAATGAAATGCGATTATCATATTCATACATCTTATAGTGATGATTCAACATTCGAAATGGAAGAGGTTGTAAAACTAGCTATAAAAATTCATCTTAATGAAATATGCTTTACTGATCATGTCGATTATGGTGTCAAAAGAGACTGGGATGATCCCCAAGGCATTCTTTATAAAAATGATACCGTCTTTATGAATGTCGATTATCCATCCTATATGGCACAGATTGCTTATCTTAAAGAAAAGTATAAAGATCAGATCATTATCAAAGCTGGAATGGAATTTGGCATGCAGGTGCATACCATTCCTCAATATAGAAAATTATTCCATGCTTATCCTTTTGACTTTATTATCCTTTCATGTCATCAGGTAGATGATTTAGAATTCTGGACATATGAATTCCAGCAAGGTAAATCTCAGATAGACTACAACAAGAGATATTATCAGGAAATAAAGAATGTTATTTCTTTATATAAAGACTATAGCGTATTGGGTCATCTTGATCTGATTGCCCGCTATGATGAATCTCCACTTCCATTTGATTTCATAAAAGAAGATATAAAAGACATACTTAAGATCATCATCAAAGATGGAAAAGGTTTAGAAGTTAATACATCTTCTTATCGTTATCATTTAAATTCCACTCAGCCATCCATTGAAATACTTAAGCTTTATAAAGAGATGGGAGGACAAATTATTACTATTGGCAGTGATTCTCATGAGCAAAGCCATCTTGGAGCGTACATAGAAGAAACGAAAGCTTTATTAAAGGAATTAGGCTTTACTCATTTCTATACTTTCAAGAACATGATGCCAATCGCTCATGCTCTTTAGAAGGAGGCTAATAAATGAAAACAGCTATTGTCTATTATTCTCATCATCATGGCAATACTAAAAAACTACTGGATGCGATAGCTTTGCAAAATGAAGTAACACTTATTGACGCGACATCTACTAATAAAGTAGATCTATCAGAGTATGATCGTATTGGTTTTGCATCGGGCATTTATTATAGAAACTTTGCCAAGCAGGTCATCAGTTATGCTAGAGATTATTTACCAGAAGGTAAAGAAGTGTTCTATATCTATACATCAGGTGCTAAAGATGGAGACTTTTTAAAAGGGATTCGTCAAGTGGTCAATGAAAAGAACAGCATTGAATTAGGTGAATATCACTGCCGGGGATTTGATACTTTTGGCCCATTTAAATTGGTTGGTGGGATCGCCAAAGGACATCCTACTAGTCAGGAGATAGAGGGTGCTGTTGCGTTTTATAGGAACCTATAAGAATATGGATGTCCATATTCTTTTTTGACACAAAAATTTAATAGTTTTTTAGTAATTTTTCTAAAAAAATAATGAATTATTGTCAAAAAGATATTATTATAATATATAAGGGTTATTAATTAAGGAGGTGTACGACTTTGGCTAAATTGAATGTACAGGCCGTACAAAAAATTAAAGATATTTGTGAACGTTACAAAGATGAAAAGACGCCACTCATGATGATTTTACATGATATTCAACATGAATATGGCTACATTCCTTTGGAAGTTCAAGAAATCGTTTCGCAAGAAACAGGTATTACAGTTGCAGAGATTTATGGTGTTGTTACTTTTTATTCATTTTTCTCTTTAAAGCCAAAAGGGAAATATGTAATCGGGTGCTGTCTAGGGACTGCATGTTATGTAAAGGGTGCACAGCAGGTCATCGACAAGTTCCAGGAGATTCTTCATATCGCCCCTGGAGAAACTTCAGAAGATGGATTGTTTACACTTGATGCCTTGCGCTGCATTGGAGCATGTGGTATTGCACCAGCTGTCAGCATCAATGGTACTGTTTATCCAAAGATGGAAGTCAGTCAAGTACCTAAGATTATTGAACAATATCGTAAAGATGCGGAGGTGGCTTAAATGATCGCTACTATGGAAGAAATGAATGCACATATTGCCTCATTGACCAAAGCTTTTGATGAAAAGATTTTAGGACAAGATGGAAAGAGACATGTTGTGCTTTGTGGTGGTACAGGATGTTTAAGTTCACATTCCGAAGAAATCAAGAATCGCTTTGAAACAGTGATTAAAGAAAAAGGAATAGAAGATAAGGTAACAGTCAATCTTGTCGGTTGCTTTGGCTTCTGTTCACAGGGACCATTTGTAAAGATTTATCCTGAAGATACTCTTTATCGTATGGTCAAGATTGAAGACGTAGATGAAATCGTTGAAACAGATTTACTTGATAATAAAATTGTAGAACGTCTTCTTTATGTAGAACCAACCACAAATGAAAAGAAAATCAAACAGGATGATATTCTTTTCTACAAGAAACAGCGACGTGTTGCATTACACGGCTGTGGTGTTATTAATCCAGAAGATATCAATGAAGCTCTTGGAATGGGTGGATATCAGGGATTAAAACGTGCATTGACAATGACAAGACAAGAAGTCATTGATGAAGTATTAAAAGCAGGACTAAGAGGTCGTGGAGGTGGAGGTTTCCCTTCTGGAAAGAAATGGCAATTTGCCTATAATCAGGATAGCGATGAAAAGTACGTTGTCTGTAATGGTGACGAAGGTGACCCTGGTGCCTTTATGGATCGTAGTATTCTTGAAGGAAATCCTCTTGCGGTCATTGAAGGCATGGTTATTGCCGGATATGCAATTGGTGCTAGCAATGGTTATTTCTATGTTCGTGCTGAATATCCAACTGCATTAAAACGATTGCGTATTGCAATTAAGCAGGCTGAAGAGCTTGGGTTATTAGGTGATCATATTTTAGGTACATCATTTAGTTTTAGATGTCATATTCGCCTTGGCGCAGGTGCTTTTGTCTGCGGTGAAGAAACTGCGTTGCTTCACTCTATTGAAGGTAAACGTGGGATGCCACGTCCACGTCCACCATTCCCAGCTGTATCTGGATTATGGGGCAAGCCAACTATCGTTAATAACGTAGAAACATTAGCTTGTGTTCCATTTATCTTAAGAGAAGGCAGTGAAGAATTTGCAAAGGTTGGAACTGAAAACTCAAAGGGTACTAAAGTCTTTGCCTTAGGTGGTAATGTCAACAATGTTGGTCTTGTAGAAGTACCAATGGGAACAACGCTTAGAGAACTTATTTTTGATATCGGTGGAGGCATTCCTAATGGCAAGAAATTTAAGGCCATCCAGACAGGTGGTCCATCAGGAGGATGTCTTACTGAAGAATATCTAGATGAACCAATTGACTTTGATAACTTAGTTGCTAAAGGATCAATGATGGGTTCTGGTGGTGCGATTGTCATGGATGAAGATACATGTATGGTCGATGTCGCAAAATTCTATCTTGAATTCATTTGTGATGAATCATGCGGTAAATGTACACCATGTCGTATCGGTACAAAACGTATGCTAGAAATCCTTACAAAGATTACTGAAGGCAAGGGTGAAATGAGTGACCTGGATGAACTTGAAGAATTAAGTGAAACAGTACAGACCAATTCACTTTGTGCATTGGGACAGACATCTGCCAATCCAGTCAATTCCACACTTCAGCATTTCAGGGATGAATATATTGCGCATATTGTCGATAAGAAATGTCCAGCACATGTCTGCAAGAATCTTATGGAATACCATATTGATAAAGACAAGTGTATCGGCTGTGGATTATGTGCAAGAAACTGTCCAGTACACTGCATTAAGGAAATAGATTATAAGCCAGAAGGTCATAAGCGTAACTCTATGGCCATTGATACATCAGCATGTATCAAGTGTGGTTTATGTATGTCTAATTGTCGCTTTAAGGCGATTGAAAAGAGATAGGAGGTTCATATGATTAATATTAAGATAGAAGGCATTTCTTATCAGGTTGAAGAAGGCTTAACAATATTGGAAGCTGCGAGATCTTGCGGTTATGAAATCCCATCTCTATGCGCCTTTAACCATGGTGAATGTAACCAGGGTTCATGTCGTGTCTGTCTCGTTGAAGTAGTAGGAGCAAGAGGGCTTGTTGCAAGCTGTGTCTATCCTGTACATGAAGGAATGGAAATCTTGATTTCTACTCCAAAAGCAACACAGGCAAGAAGACGAAGCGTAGAACTGCTGCTTTCAAATCATAACAAGAATTGTCAGCAGTGCGATAAGAATGGCAAATGTGAATTATTGCATGTTGCTACAATAACTGGAGCAAGAGATGATGCATTCAAGGGTGAACACTCACCAACACACCTTGACTACTTGGCACCAGGTCTTGTCCGCGATACTTCTAAATGTATTCTTTGTGGGCGCTGCATTGCCCGCTGCAAGAATGCGCAGGGATTAGGTATTCTCGGATTTGAGAACCGTGGCTTTAATACCTTTGTTTCACCAGCAGAAGATCGTAGTTTTGCTGATTCACCATGTATTCAGTGTGGTCAGTGCGTCAACGTCTGTCCAACTGGTGCATTGATGGAACATTCAGAAATTGCGAAAGTGGATCAGGCTTTCAAGGAAGGAAAGCATGTCATCGTGCAGGCAGCGCCTGCTGTTCGAGCAGCATTAGGAGAAGAGTTTGATTATCCAATTGGTACACCGGTCACTGGCAAGATGATTGCCGCCTTGAGACGATTAGGCTTTGAACGTGTCTACGATGTTAACTTTGGGGCCGATCTTACAATCATGGAAGAAGGTTCTGAGTTACTTCAGCGTCTTCAAAATGGTGGTACATTGCCAATGATTACATCTTGTTCACCAGGATGGGTCAACTATGCAGAATACCAGTATGGAGATCTGCTTGATCATTTATCTAGCTGTAAATCTCCACACCAGATGCAAGGAGCTATCATCAAGTCCTACTGGGCTAAACAGAACGGTTATGATCCAAAAGATGTCTTTGTGGTTTCTGTTATGCCTTGTGTTGCAAAGAAATTTGAAAAGCAGCGAGATCAGCTTAAAGTTGACGAAAACTATGATGTAGATGCTGTTATAACAACAAGAGAACTTGCCAAGATGATCAAGCGAAGCGGTATTCGTTTTGACAGATTGCCAGATGAAGATTGGGATCAGGATATCATGGGTGATTATTCTGGTGCTGGTGTTATCTTCGGGGTAACTGGTGGCGTTATGGAAGCAGCACTTAGAACAGTCTATTATAAATTGACTGGTCAAGAATATGGACGTATCGCTTTTGATGAAGTCCGTGGACATGATGCCGGTATTCGTGAAGCAACGATCGATATCAACGGTCTTGAAGTAAAAGTTGCGATTGCCTCAGGCATGAAGAGCGCCAAACCATTGCTTGATGATATCAGAAACAACAAGTCACCATATCATTTCATCGAAATCATGGGATGTCCTGGTGGATGCATCAACGGTGGTGGACAGCCTTATGTCAAGCCATGCTTCTTGCCAAATGAAGATGACAACATTCTTGATACATACAAGGAAAAAAGAGCAAAAGCTCTCTATAGTGAAGACGAACGTCAAACTGTCAGACAGTCCCACAATAATCCACAGATTATTGAACTTTATGACAAGTACTTAAAAGAGCCAAACTCTCATCTTGCACATAAGCTGTTGCATACAACATATGCAAGCAGAGAAGGATTTAATGAAATAAAATAATGATGTACCAGTCTATGACTGGTACATCACTTTAAAGGAAAGAGGAAAAAATATGAACAAATCAGTGAATACGAAAACAATTACATTAACCGGGGTGCTTTTAGCTATCTGCATTGTCTTCCAGTTATTTAAAGGCATCTCGCCATTTATTTCTGGACCAGTTGTTAATGCGGTAATCATTATTGCGACAGCTGCAGTTGGATTATGGAGTGGAACAGCTATTGCGCTTATTTCACCAATTGTGGCTTATTTCTTAGGAGCAACACCAATTCTTCAGGTGATTCCACTTATGATTCCGGTCATCATGGCAGGTAACTGGATCATGGCAGGAGCTACTGAACTTTATAAGAAGAACAATGAAGATTTAAGAGGTATTGCGACACTTGTTGTGGGAGCAGTATTAAAAGCAGCTTTCTTATGGTTCATGGTTTCATTTATCATGTTGCCAACATTCGGTAAGAATATTCCAACACCTCAGCAGATCGCAATGAAAACAATGTTCTCAACTGTACAGCTTATCACAGCTTTAATCGGTATTGTCATTGCATTATTATTATGGAAACGTATCGGTCAATTTATTGAACAGTAAAAATAGACTTCAAGTAGATTTCTACTTGAAGCTTTTATTTCATTTTATAAAGTTCCCGACAGAAAACCCACGTGCCTTTAGGCCGTGGGATGAATGGCGGTTAGAATATATATTTTACTAGAATAAATATCAGTAAAATATATGGTATAATATACATACAGGAAATCCTATTTCCGAGTCTTTAGAAAGGAGAAAGCTGTATGCATCTTACCGTAAAACAACAAGTAAAGCGTCTTTCAAAGGAAGATTACAGAACTATAAGA
>NZ_JAGBIX010000076.1:0-3376 GCF_017934775.1 Kandleria sp.
TATACGGTAGAGGCGAAGTGGACACGCCTGTAAGAATAAGGATTGCCTGACTTGTCGGGTGGAAACTTAAATATCAAACTTCTTAAATAGAACCGTCAGGTTCTTAGAAGCCACCTACCTTTAGGTGGGTGGTAGTTCACTAGGAGCATAAAATGAGAAGAAAAGAAAAGATTTTAACATTTCTTGAGAATATTCTAAATGATCATGAAATCAGCTCTACTGAAAGAGAAATATTTGAAGACTGCTTTACTAAAATAAATCACAACGAAGATATCAATAGATGCATCTTTAAACTAAAGCAGGAGCTTTCTCTTCTTGCCACTAAGCAGCAGCTTTCTAGCAAGGGAGTATCTTATTTTACTGAATTATCTAGAATTGAACCTAGTACATCAGTAAGTTCAATGTGGAATTTTCTTATAAGAAGAAAGAAATAAGCCCTAAGAGGTATCAACCTCTCAGGGCTTGTTTTATCTTTCTTCATTAACTAAAGCTTCATAGAACTCAGGATATTCTTTCTTAATGCGAATAGGTAAACCATCTTTATTTAAGAAACAATGTTCAGAATATGCTTCACATACAAGCTGTTCTTTGCAATACATCATATATTTAAGTTTTAATCTGACACCCTTAAATTCTTCTACAGATACATGGATAGATACTTCATCCGCAAAAGTGGTAGTATGCTTATAAGAACAATCAACTTTAGTAACAGGAGACATAATTCCTATTTCTTCAAGATGATCATATCCCCACCCTATTTCTTTTAGATAATAGACACGTGCTTCTTCCATCCATCTAATATAATTAGAATGATGGGTAATACCCATTCTATCTGTTTCATAGTAATGTACGATATGCTTATAAGTTGAAGTCATCATCATGATCATCCATATCCATCATAAATTCTCTAGCTGTTACACGGTTTCTTCTTCTCTCTGCTTCAACCTGTTCAGAAATTAATTCTTTGACTTTCTTTGATTTCTTGATATTCAATAAATCAAAAGAACCAAGATCTTTATCATTACTATCAATATGAATAGTACCTAATCCAAATAGACGCTGAGAAAGACTACGAGATAAATTAATATTAAGAATACGATATAGTCTTACATCATATTCTTTACGACTTAAAAATCCTTTTTCTACTACAAAACGATCACTTTCTAATGTATAAGTGGTAAACGACCATGGTAATCCACAAAATGTACGTTTACGATCATGCCATAATACTTTTCCCATAAATAGTTCTCCTTATTTCATGATTTTTACAACGACAATTACGAGTGCAAACACACTTGTAATAAGCATAGCACTGTAATCTTGAATAATCATCTGATATAACGGTAGGCCTGTATCATAATGCTTAATATATAATACTGTAATGCCCATACCTATAGATATAGCCATAGCACATACTACAAATAAAAATACTATATCTGTAATTTTCTCTTTGCACCATAACAATAATGCTATGAGGAAGAGGCAAGCACCTATGATACCGTTCATCTTTTTTCACCTACTTTATATACATTATATACAAAAAAAGAACTATTCTAAATCATAATCCTACTTTTTTTCATATTATGGGTTCATATTGTCTTATGTTTAATAATCGTTTATAGTTATTTTATGGAGGGAATGACAATGTTTAAAATCAGTATTAAAAGAGTAATTATATGGTTCGCATTTTTAGGCTGTGTCATTGCCGCATTTTCTTCTCTAGGACATCTTCCTATTGAAGATATCTATAATGCCAAAGTAGCTGCTGCAATGAGTACCATGGATGTTACATTATTTAAAATAAGTATCTTCTTATTCTTCATTCTAATTGGTTTAGGTCTATTCTTAGAACTAGATTATTTCAAAATAAAGAGCAAGATTCCTCTACTTGGATCAAAGAAAACACTTCCCCATGTTGGAGGATGGATTGTCATTGTTATTGTGGCAACATTACTTATGTATGCCCCAATGCATTTTGCAAGTGATAACTATAAAAATGCGATTAAACAATATAATCAGGAAGAATTAAGAAAAGCGAGAAAATAACTCGCTTTTTAACTAGGAGGAAATATGGAAAACAGAGAAAAGAATATTATTAAAACAAGTATCATCGGCATACTTGTCAATATTGTATTAGCTATATTTAAAGCTGTTGTTGGTTTATTATCACATTCTATTGCCATTACCCTTGATGCAATCAATAACTTAAGTGATGCCCTTAGCTCCTTGATTACCATCGTCGGTACCAAACTCTCCATGATGAGACCAAACAAGAAGCACCCATTAGGCTATGGTCGCATTGAATACCTCACTGCAGCCATTATCGCCTGTCTCGTACTTTATGCAGGGATTACATCCCTTATTGAATCCATCAAGACAATCATGAATCCAGGGAAACCTCATTATTCCCTTGTAACATTGTTTATTGTATTTGTTGGGGTTATCACCAAAATCATTTTAGGAGAATATACTAAAAAACAGGGTAAACGTCTTCATTCTGATTCATTGATCAATTCTGGTGAAGATGCAAGATTTGATGCGATTATTTCTAGTGCCACTCTTTTAGCTGCCATTCTTTTCATTTTTACTTCTTTTTCTATTGAAGCTTATTTGGCTGCTGTTATTTCTATCTTTATTATTAAGAGCGGTATCGACATGCTAAAAAATACGCTCTCCGATTTACTTGGAGAACGTATTGATCCATCTTTATCTAAGAAGATAAAAGAGATTGTCAATCAAGAAGAAGGCGTACAGGGAAGCTATGATCTTCTTCTTCATGCTTATGGTCCTGATCGTTATCAGGGATCTATTCATGTAGAAGTAGAAGATACAATGAGCATCAATGAATTTGATACTCTTTCAAGAAATATTACCAATCGTGTTATAGATGAAACAGGTGTCATATTGACAGGTATTGGTCTTTATTCTATCAATACGAAAGATCCTCTTATTTTAGATGCAAAAGAGAAACTCAAGAAAGTTATCAGTGAACATGAAGGTATTCTTGGTTTTCATGGTTTCTATCTTAATAAAGAAGAACGATTCATTCAGGTTGATCTGATCTTTAGTTTTGATGTAGAAGATTATGATCATCTTGTAAAAATCGTTGAAGATGAAATGAAAAACTATTATCCAGATTATACATTCATTATTCAGATTGATTTAGATATAAGCGATTAAAAGCACTCTGTAAAGAGTGCTTTTAATGTGGGTATATCTTTTATTTTTTGATGACCTTCCAAACTGTGGGAAATCATCTTTCTGTTACTTTCAGCGGGATTCTGGAAATTATTTTCAGAACCCGCTCTTTTTTGATTTGCGGGAAATAAATGGGATACAATAGTATCATACCGATCCTTCAGAAAGAAAAAAGTGA
>NZ_JAGBIX010000077.1:0-39263 GCF_017934775.1 Kandleria sp.
ACACAGGAGGTTTCATCTTTTTTAGTTAAATACGAAAAAAGATGATTACTAAGATATACTCAGTAATCATTTTACTGTTTATATAGATAAAATTGAGGGTAGTGTATTAGTGCTATGTGCTATAGATTTTTGACACTACCCTAAAGAGCAGGAGGTTATTTTTATGAAAGAAACAAAAACATTAGAATACAAATCTGAAGTGACAAATTCATTTTTAAAGACAGTTAGTGCCTTCTCAAATTTTGGAACTGGTAAAATTCAATTTGGAATTGCGGATAATGGAGATGTTCTTGGAATAAATAATCCTGAACAAAAATGCTTGGATATTGAAAATAAAATCAACGATTCTATTTCCCCTAAGCCGGATTATTCGCTTTCCATTAATAGAAAGAATAATGTAATAACCTTAGAAGTAAATGAGGGAAGATATAAGCCTTATTTTTATAAAGGGAAGGCATATCGTAGAAGTGATACTTCATCTGTTGCGGTTGATCAGATTGAATTAAAACGCCTCACACTTGAAGGTAACAACTTGTACTTTGAATCATTATTTAATGATGATGAGATGTCATTTACCGTGCTTGAGAAAAGTCTTATTGAAAAGCTTGGAATTACAAAAGTAAACAATGATACTCTTAGAACTTTAGGACTTTATACGAAAGATGGACGTCTAAATAATGCCGCTTCTTTATTATCTGATAAAAATAGTTTTCCTGGAATTGATATTGCACGTTTTGGTAGTTCTATTGATAATATATTGGATAGAGAAACCTTCAGCAATGTTTCTATTATTACACAGTATAATAACGCCGTAGTTATGTATCGCAGATACTATCAGTATGAGCAAATAAAGGGATCTGATAGAGTTTTAAATGAAATGATTCCAGAAAAAGCTTTTAGAGAGGCTGTTGCGAATGCTTTAGTTCATAGAACATGGGATGTAGATTCTAATATTCGAATTTCAATGTTTGATGATAGGATAGAGGTGTCATCTCCAGGTGGATTACCAACTGGAATAAGTGAAGATGAATATTTACATGGTAATATTTCAACATTAAGAAATCCAATATTAGGACACATATTCTTCAGACTACATTATATTGAGATGTTTGGTACTGGAATTAAACGAATTATAGACGCTTATAAAGATTCCCCAATTAAACCAAGCTTTGAAATAAGGGATAATTCTATAACAGTTATCCTACCTGTTTTATCAGCAACTGGTACAATTACATCTGATGGAAATAGATTATTAGATTTGCTTAAAGGTGAATTGCGTTATAGTAGTAGTGAAATAGCCGATAAGCTGGATTGGAGTAAAGCGAAGACGATAAAAATCTTGAATGGCTTAATGGATATAGGATATATCGTGAAACACGGAAGAGGAAGAGGAACGAAGTATTCCAAAAAGTAAGATGCATTATAATATTTAAAGATGAAACGTAAATGAAACGAAAAAATTTACGTTTCATTTACGTTGATTCAATTAATAATAAAGAAAAACGAAACATTTTTTGGATTGGTTTATCAACTCATAAAGTGTTTCGTTATTTTTTTAGTAAGGAGGATTTTATCCAGTTGTATAATGAGTAATAAGCCATTTGCCATCTACTTTTTCTACTAATATATCAATCTGCCATAAATCACTTGGATGGATAGAACTTTTTGGTGTGGTTTCTACCATAAGTTTAACTGAGATGTATTCCTTCTTTTCATAGGTATGTGTCGCAATTTTCTTTTCTACGATAAGATTGGCAGTTGGAATAGCTTCAACGGTTTGAGTAAATCCTTCTTTCATTTCTTTTGTACAATACTTGTACATTTCCTTATAGTTTTTCTTGCTGTAAGCATTAAAGAATGACTCAATGACTTTATATTTTTCTTGAAGTATTTCTTCTTTAGATTGTGTTTTACTGCAGCCAATTAGAATAAATGCTAATGAGATTAACAACGTGTTTCTTAGTATTTTTTTCATGTTCACTCCTTTTCATAACTGTTTTAAAATGATTATGTATTATGTCATTCTCAATTGGTTATGAGAAGTAATGCATATATAAGAGGTTTTATTGACATTTTTATTGTAATATATTGTTTTATAAATATAAATTAAATAATAGTTTTTCAAAAAATAGTCATTAAACTACATAAAAAAAGAAAGCATTGTTGCTTTCTTTTTTATGATATTAATCAATCTGTAAAATTGAAGAAAGTATTTCGTCCATGTTTATGGACATGAGTTCTGCTTTTCCCTTGTCTATATATTGAGCATTTTTGGAATCAAGAGGAAGAGAGATGTGATGGTCAATGTGGTATTGTTTACAGATTTCTTCTAGATGAGATTGACCAAAAATATAATGTTTCTTATGACAATCAGGACAGATGAAATAGCTCATATTCTCAACGATGCCAAGAATTGGAATATCCATGTTTTCAGCCATCTTCACTGCCTTCTCTACAATCATGGTTACTAGATCCTGCGGTGAAGTCACCACGACGATTCCATCGACGGGCAGTGACTGAAAGATTGTAAGAGGGACATCGCCGGTGCCGGGAGGCATGTCGATAAACATATAGTCGACGTCTTCCCAGTAGACGTCAGTCCAGAATTGTGTCACCATATCCGCAATGAGTGAACCACGCCATAGGACAGGGTCACTTGGGTTTTCTACTAGTAGATTAAGTGACATTACCTGGATACCGGTTTTTGTACGAGTTGGGTGTATTCCTTTATCTGTCTTATAAGTCTGATTGTTAAGTCCAAAAGATGCGGGAATTGATGGCCCGGTGATATCTGCGTCGAGGATCGCGCAGCGATAGCCTGCTCTTTGCATGGCTACTGCAAGTGAAGTCGTGACAAAGGATTTGCCCACCCCTCCTTTTCCACTCATAACCGCAATGACTTTTTTGACTTTTGAATGTGGATTTAATTCTTTGATAAACTGTTTTCTAAATGCATCCATGAATAACCATCCTAAATGACATAGAACCAAGTGTCTTCATTATCATCAAAGCTTGTTTTCTCAATCTTATCTTCACCTGGCATTTTCTGAAGTTTCTGGTTCTGTACTGAAATACGTGAACCAGGGGCAACTGATGAAGTAATGAAGGCGTTAGAACCAATAACAGAACCTTCACCAATAACAGTTTCTCCACCAAGAACTGAAGCACCTGCATAGATTGTTACATTATCTTCAATAGTAGGATGTCTCTTCACTCCGTGAAGAAGCTGACCTTTTCTAGTAGATAACGCTCCTAATGTAACACCCTGATAGACTTTAACATGATCACCGATAATTGTTGTTGAACCAACAACAATACCAGTAGCATGATCAATAAAGAAATACTTGCCGATAGTAGCTCCAGGGTGAAGATCCACACCAGTCATAGAATGAGCGTATTCAGTCATCATACGAGGAATAAGAGGTACATCCAATAAGAATAGCTCATGAGCAATTCTATTGATTGTAGTAGCTAATAACCCCGGATAACATAATACGATTTCATCAATACTGTTAGCTGCTGGATCACCTTCAAAAGCAGCCTCTAAATCACTATTAAGATACTCTCTGATCTTAGGAATCTTAGTAAAGAACTTCTTAGTAATAAGATAAGCTTCCTTGTCAGTAGTTTCCTCTCTTGTACAATCACAATACTCATCTCTATTATGTAAAGCGATGGATACCTGTTTTTGTAGATTGTACATAATATCTTCAATAAGAACAGAAAGATTATTTCTAACATTGTAGAACTTATAAACTTTATCTCTATGATAACCAGGATAAAATACTCTAAGTAGCTTATTGATTATATCCTTGATTGCCTGCTGATCAGGCTGGTGGAAGACACACATGGAATCAATGGGTCTTTCTTTGTTGTAATCATCAATGATAGGATCAATGATGGAATCAATTTCATGCTGTTCAAAATTTTCCATAGACTAACCTTCTTTTCATAATATATTTGTAAATATTATATCATATCAACCTTTAAAATAAGAGAAATATGATATAGAAGATAAGTCACTTGTGATAGAATATAAAAAACATTTCATTTGAAAGAGAAATGTTGTGATAATCAATAACGTATGATACGATTTCAAAGAAAGAGGGATTAACATGAATGAAAGACAGAATAAGATACTAGAACTACTTCTCAAAGAAGGTAAAGTAGAAGTCGTACAGCTTTCTCATATGCTAGGAGTATCACAGGTAACAATAAGAAAAGATCTAAATAATCTAGAAGAAAAAGGAATCATCAAAAGAGAACATGGTTATGCCATAATCAAAAACGACGATAACATGAATATGAGATTAGCCTACCATTATGAACGAAAAAGAAAAATAGCCTTAAAGGCTATTGAAGATGTAAAAGATGGAGAAACAGTCATGGTAGAATCAGGATCATGCTGTGCATTGGTGGTAGAAGCTTTATCTCAGTATAGAAAAGATATTACAGTAATTACTAATTCATCTTTTATTTGTGATTATGTTCAAGGAGATATAACCTTCATACTCCTTGGAGGACTTTATCAGAAAGAATCACAGGTTAATGTAGGACCATTAACAATAGAAAATGCGAAAACATTCTTTGTAGACCACTACTTCATTGGAACCGATGGTTTTACAAAAGAAGCAGGCTTTACAGGAAAGAACTATATGCGCTGTGAGAGTGTAAAGGCAATAAGTAATCAGGCTAAGAAAGTCATCATTGTTACTGAATCAGAGAAGTTCTCTAGACAGGAAGCTATTTCCCTTATTCCTTTATCAAAGGTATACGCAGTAGTAACAGATCAGAATATTCCTGAAGAAGATGAAATGTATCTACTAGAACATAATATAAAAGTAAACAAGTCATGACTCACGTCATGACTTGTTTTTATTCTTTGATGATAAGACCAAATAATCTTCTTACAATAGGACCAGCAAAGCATAGCTGTAAGAAGAAGGCCATTGGGAAGTTTAATACTGTAGTCTGCATCCATACAGGAATGATTTCACTACCAGCATTCTTAAATAATAATGTAGCTACAAAGCTCATCAATGGACACATGAATAAAATAGAAATACAAGAAATACCAAGAACAATGAAGAATGGGTTATCTCTTTCAGGGTTAATGATAGAGAATGTTTTCTTCTTGGCAATCTTACCTACAATAAAGAAATCCAAGATAAAAGCAATAGGACCCATAATAGCTAATTCTTTAAGTGATGCTAAGAATGTCCAGTTATGAGCTCCTCCTGTTTCTAATGAGATGTTATAAAAGATCATGAAATAAACCATCACTAATACCATCATGATAGTAAAGATGATTTCTTCTTTTAAATTTTTTGGCATACATTTTCTCCTTCAATAATGTCATTTGTGTTGTTCCGATCAAAGATCTTGTTTCCAATGTTTACCAAAATGCTTTTCTTTTATAACATAAAAATTGAATTCATGTAAGTAAAAATTAGAAAAAACAGTGAATATCTTGAGAAATAAAGATATCCTGATAATCTGTTAGCTCTTCTTTATGTAATGGTGGAATATTTTTATAGGCATAATGTCTTTTTAAAAGAGAATACTTCTTTTCTCCCATCTGATGAAATGGTAATAGCTGAACTTCTTTAATATCTAGTTCATTAAAGAGATGAGAGAAGCCATAGGCATCATCTAATGTATCATTAAAAAAAGGAATCACAGGAATTCTAACAAGTAGAGGAATTCCTTTTTCTTTAGCCCATTTGAGATTACGAATAATAACACTGTTGCCTACACCAGTTCCTTCTTTATGTTTATTAGAATCATAGTGTTTTACGTCAAATAGAAGAAGATCAAATAGGGGAGCTAGCTCATGAAAGTCTATATCATTAATAAAGCCAGTGGTCTCTATAGCAACATGAAGATGATGTTTATGTAATTCATTGACAAGCTGTTTTACAAATGAAGACTGGAATAATCCCTCCCCACCCGATATGGTTACCCCACCGTTGCTTTCTAGATAGAAGTCTTTATCTTGAAGACAAAGAGAAACAATTTCATCAATAGATTTCTTTTCACCAGTACGAGTTAAGGCTTTATTGGGACAGACTTCTACACAATGTAGACAGGAAGTACATTTTGATTCATCAATATGTAACCCTTCATCAATAGCATGATGAGGACATTCATGTACACATTGAAGACAATGTGTACATCTTTCTTCATTATGAAGAATCTGAATAGATGAAGATTGAGATTCAGGATTAGCACACCATTTACATCTTAAAGGACAGCCTTTAAAAAAGACGGTAGTACGAATACCTGGACCATCATGAATACTGAATTTCTGTATATTGAATATTGTTCCATTCATAAGTATGCTCCTTTCTATTAAACTATAACATACTTTCAAATGAAATAAAATATAGAATAATAATTGACTTAAAAGTGAATTATGTTATATTTTAATTAAAGATATGTTTCATTTGAAAGGAGAATATCATGAAAGCACATTTTGGTACACTAAGTGATAGAATGCAGCATTTCAGAAATGAAGTGCTAAATGAATTACCTTATATTGATAGTCAACGTGCAATGCTCGTTACTGAAGTCTATAAAAACAATAGACATCAGCCACCAGTGATGAAGAGAGCATTAATGCTTAAACATATTCTAGAAAATATGGATATCTACATTGAAGATGATACCCTCATTGTCGGTAATCAAGCTACAAAGAACTGTAATGCACCTATTTTTCCAGAATATACAATGGGATTTGTCATTGATGAATTAGATCTCTTTGAAAAAAGAGATGGTGATGTCTTCTATATTACAGAAGATACTAAGAAGGATCTTCTTTCTATTAAAGATTTCTGGGATCATAACAACTTACGTGCAAGAGGGGAAGCTTTACTACCTGAAGAAGTAAGTGTATTTATGGAAACAGGATTCTTTGGCATGGAAGGAAAGCTCAATGCGGGTGATGCGCATTTAGCTGTCAATTATAAGAGAGTACTTAGTGAAGGATTGATTGGCTATGAGAATAGAGTGAGATCTTTAAATAACGCATTAGATCTTACTGATCCAGATAGTATTGATAAACGTGTTTTCTACAATGCCGTATTGATTGTCATTGAAGCAGTAAAAACATTTGCTAATCGTTATAGTGTTCTTGCAAGAACACTAGCTGAAAGTGCTAATGAGAAGAGAAAGAAGGAACTATTAGAGATTTCTAGAATATGTGAGAAGGTTCCTTATCATAAGGCTGAATCTTTTAAGGAAGCTATTCAGTCTGTCTGGTTTATTCAGCTTATTCTTCAGATTGAATCTAATGGACATTCTTTATCTTATGGTCGTTTTGATCAGTATATGTATCCTTACTTTATTAATGATAATATGAGTAGAGAAGAAGTTCTTGAGTATCTTAATAATCTATGGATTAAGACATTAACAATAAACAAAGTCAGAAGTCAGTCTCATACTTATTCAAGTGCAGGATCACCAATGTATCAGAATGTAACGATTGGTGGTCAGACACCTGAAGGTCAGGACGCAGTCAATGAACTATCATTCATTGTACTGCAGTCTGTCGCACAGACTCGTCTGACTCAGCCTAATCTTACAGTTAGGTATCACAAGAATATCAATCATGACTTCTTCGATGAATGTATTGAAGTAATGAAGCTTGGCTTTGGTATGCCAGCATTGAATAATGATGAAATCATTATTCCTTCCTTTATTGAGAAGGGGGTCAAGAAAGAAGATGCCTATGATTATAGTGCTATTGGCTGTGTGGAGACAGCGGTCCCAGGTAAGTGGGGTTACCGCTGTACGGGTATGAGTTATATGAATTTTCCACGTATTCTTTTGTGTGCTATGAATAACGGAGTTGATTTAACGACAGGAAAGAGATTTACAAAGGGATATGGCTACTTTAAGGATATGACATCCTATGAAGAATTAATGAAAGCTTGGGATGGATGTGTAAGAGAGTTAACTAGATATAGTGTAATCGTAGAAAATGCGATTGACAAAGCCTCTGAGAGAGATGTACCTGATATCCTCTGTTCTGCTTTGACTGAGGATTGTATCGGTAGAGGAAAGACAATCAAAGAAGGCGGAGCCATCTATGATTTCATTTCTGGCTTGCAGGTTGGTATTGCCAACATGGCCAATAGTCTTGCGGCGATCAAGACTTTGGTGTTCGATAAAAAACGTATAACACCAACACAGTTATGGGATGCAATATTGGATGATTTCTCTTCTGAAGAGAATAAGAAGATACAGGATATGTTAATTAATGAAGCACCTAAATATGGCAATGATAATGATGAAGTAGATATGCTTGTCGTAGAAGCTTATGATTCTTATCTAGATGAAATGAAGAAATATCCTAATACAAGATATAATCGAGGTCCAATAGGTGGAATAAGATATGGTGGAACATCAAGTATATCTGCCAATGTAGGACAGGGAATGGGCACAATGGCTACTCCTGATGGAAGACATGCACATGATCCATTAGCTGAAGGATGCTCTCCTGCACATAACACAGATAAACAAGGACCAACTGCAGTCTTTAAGTCGGTATCTAAGTTGAAGACTAATGAAATCACAGGCGGTGTCCTTCTGAACCAGAAGATGACACCGACCATGTTAAGTACAGAAGAGAATAAGAAAAAACTAGAACTGTTAATAAGAACATACTTCAATCGTCTATATGGGTATCATGTGCAGTATAATATAGTCTCGAAAGAGACGCTTATAGATGCCCAAAGACATCCAGAAAAGCACAAGGACCTTATTGTAAGAGTAGCTGGATACAGCGCCTTCTTTAATGTTTTATCAAAAGCTACTCAAGATGATATCATTAATAGAACAGAACAAAGTCTATAGGAGAATAAACATGGAATTTTTATTAGATACAGTTAATTTAGAAGAAATAAAAAAAGGAATAGAGTATATGCCAATAGTTGGCATTACCTCTAATCCTTCTATCGTAAAAAAATCAGCACCAGAAGATTTCTTTGATCATATGAGAAAAGTAAGAGATATCATTGGAAAAGAAAGAACACTTCATGTACAAGTAACTGCTACTAAAGCAGAAGATATGATCGAAGAAGCAGAAAGAATCTGTAAAGAAATAGACGAAGACGTCTATATCAAAGTCCCTACAAGTCTAGAAGGCATCAAGGCAATGAAAATACTTAAACAAAAAGGATTCCATATCACTGCCACTGCCATCTATACAACAATGCAGGCCTATATGGCATTAGAAGCAGGAGCAGAGTATCTTGCACCTTACTGCAATCGTATTGCGAACTTAGGTGGAGACTACAGAGAATTAATAGAAAACGTAGCATTCAAGATCAATACTGAAGGATATCAGTGCAAGATACTTGCAGCTTCGTTCCATGCATTATCTCAGGTAGAAGATGCACTCAATGCTGGTACACAGAGTGTTACAGTGCCTTATAGTATATTAGAAACTATCTTTAAGAATCCTAATATCGATAAAGCTGTAACTGATTTTAACAATGATTGGTTTAGTGTTTATGACGAAGATATTCTCAATCTAAAATAGTTTGATATTTCCGAGGAAATTTAATGCCGTGAATTTACATTCACGGCATTTTAAGTATTTATTTGGTAAAGTTTATTAAGATTAACGGTATGGATGATAAAAAATCTCAATATATTCTTTATACCTATCTAAACATATCTATGATAAAATTTTTCTATAATAATTTCGATAGAAGAAACAATATAAAGGGGTGGGGAATAATGAATAATGATTGGCTTGATAAACTTGGTTTTTCTACCAGAACCAGAAACGCATTAAAGAATGCTGATGTAAGAGATATGAACAAGTTATTATCTTTAACAGAATCAGATTTAATTTCTATAAATAATTTAGGAAAAAAGAGCATAAAAGAAGTATTGATGTTTCAAAAGAAATATAGAATATATGGAGATGCGGTCTTTTCAAAGAGTTTAATGGATACAGTTAATGACCTTACATTGATTCAAGTTGCTAGAGCAGATATTAGCAATTTTGAATTAAATTCTATTGTGTATAAATCAAAAAAAGGTGATTATAAAAAAGACTTAGGTCTTCATGAAATAGATTTTTCAGTTAGAACAACAAATTCATTGACAAAACATGGTTATAATTCAATAAAACAAGTAGCTTCTTTAAATTATGATGATTTCAGAAAAATAAAGGGATTAGGAAAAAAATCGATTGGTGAAGTTGTACAATATTTAAAAGAATCCACAAAGTATTTAGAAAAAAGTAATCGTTTTATTGATGAAATATTCACATATATTTGTAGAAATGTATTGAATCAGGATACAAAATGGCATGATCATTTAAAAAGAACAATTAGTATCCTATTACTTAATAATGTTGAATCCATAAAAGAAATACTTAAGAGTTATGCTTGTGTCTATTTAGACAGATTGATAAGAGATAATCAATTTGTAAAGCTTATCTGGTTTTCTGACGAATTTATGTTTGCATATGAAAAATATATTTTTTCTTGTGTTTCAGAACAGAAATTACAAGACAATAAGGAAAAAAATGACTTCTTCAAACAAATTGGTCTGTATAAAGAAATAATAGATAAATTGTTACGTGATAAAAAGATTGAACAGAAAGATGGAGAATACAGAGTTCAATATCCATCGATTGGTCAATGGATTTTCTCGATTGAGAATGAAAAATATAAACAGATTATTAAAATGAAGTTAGATGGGAAAACATTACAGGAATGCGGGGACGAATTTGGTATCTCGCGTGAAAGAGTTCGTCAAATCATAGCCAAATTAATTAAGGGAAAGCCTAGGGTGGAAGAAGATTATTATAGAATTTGGTTTGAAAAATATGATATCAGTAAAGAAGAGTTCGCCTATATTTTTAATGAAAAAGACAGGACATATAATTATCTAAAAATGGCATACAAACATGGAGTGCTATCAATAAATGAAATGATTGATGATTGTAATTTGAATCGTGAGTTATATCGTTCTGTAAAAAAATATCTATATAAGGATAGTATTTTAATTGATGACGAGTATGTTGTTTGTAAACGAGATGTATTATGTAAAAAAGTGGCGGAACTTTATTGTAGTGAGCATGATATGTCATATAATGAGCTTTACGATATTTATGTAAACTTCTTACAAAGTAGAGGATTAAATGAAAATAAAAAACTACTGTTTCCAAATGAAAGATCATTTATCTCAAGGCTAGAGAAGAGTAGATATATAATAGTTAAGAATCATAAAAGATGTAGATTTTATTTAATGGATGAGATGGATGTTGTTGATTTTGTAAATAGATTACATCTTGAACAATTTAATAATATAGAAATATCATCGTTAAAATTGTTTGTTGAAAATAAAACATTGATGGAAGAATACGGTATTAATGATGAGTATGAATTGCATAATCTATTAAAGAAAACACAGCCAAGATGGAATAAACATAAAAGTTATGATGTGAAGTTCACGAGAATGCCATTTGTTTCATTTGGCGAGGTTGATAGAAAGAAACAAGTATTAGATTTATTGAATCAATTGTCACCGTTAAGTGCTGATGAATTATGTGAGAATTATCAATTAAAGTATGGTGTATTAAAGAAAACTGTAATTGCCAATTTCTTACAGTATGCGGTGGAATATAACCATAATGGTATTTATATAATAGATCAGACTGTTCCAAATTTGAATCAGGAAGAAATGATTTATTTGAAAGAGAAAATGAATAAATGCTTTTATTTTTTGGAAGATGTAAGAAAAATATATCGTGATAAGTTTGGTGATAAATATCTAAGTAGGATAAATTCGTTAACACTAAGAAAATTGGGGTTTAGAGTCTATACTAACTATATCGTTAGCAATTCCTATCAAAATGCACAGGATTATTTTACAAAATGCTTGTTAGCTAAAGATACCTTTGATTTTTCAAAAATAGAGAATAGATTAAAAAATGTTTCAAATTTTATGACCGTGTTAGATGACTTGAAACATAAGTTTGTTTTGCTAGAGTTTGAGGATGCGAAGTTTATTAAGTTATCTAGAATACAAGAGGTTTATCCAGATATTTCTGAAAAGACATTCTTAGAATACACTAATGAAGTAATTGATTATTCTAAAAACGAAAAGTATTTTACTATAAAGAAATTGATTGATAATGGTTTTAATCATCGGTTACATAATATAGGTCTTGATGAATGGTTTGTTTCTTCAATTGTTAAAAATTCTAAAAAGATACGCTTTATAAGAATAGGTGGAAATATTCTTTTTTATCAGGGAAATATGCAATATAGTACAGTTGATTTTATTAGGTTTTTGATGAAAAAATTAAAAAAGATTAATATCTATAGTTTTATAGACTATTTGAGTGATGAGTATGGGATTAAATTACGAAAAGAAAAATTAGTTGATTTAATCAATTATACTGAAATGTATTATGATTCGATAATGGAAAAGTTATATTATTCGAAGGATTATTATTACGATGAGTTCTAGTTATATTTGATGTGTATCAATATACTAATCTCGAGAGTTTGTGGATTGATTTTTATAGTATCTAGAATTAAAAAAACTAGAGCAAGAGATGATTTTATCATCTTTGCTCTAGTTTTATAATAGACAAATAATTCTTGTTGAATAGGTTTATGTTAATAGAATTGATTATCTCTGTAAGTGGTGTTGTCTATGCTATTTAACCAGCTTTTAATATTGTCGGTTGAAATAGAATTTCTTCTTAAAATATATGCAATATCGGAAGCCGTGATTATTAGAATTGGGTGTCCATCTTCGACGACTTCTTTATATGCTTGTTCATGAACATAACTTGTTGTAATAAGTATTCCAAACTGTCGATATCTAATTCTAGAAATGAGTCTAGACATATGCTTCACACCAACGCTTGATTTTTCGTTATAGCATTTTGCTTCTAAGGCACAATCAATTTTGAGTGGAAAATTTGCCTTGTTTCCTGTGCTGATATTATAGTATCCTATTGCATCTCTTCCACCATCTCGCCAAGGTCTAGTGAGAGAGAAGCTTTCAAAATTTGAATCCATCATTGATACAAGTCTCGTAGCACAAACTTCAAAACCAGTTGGGTTATCTTTGTAATGATTCAATATTTCATTTATACATAATTTTCCTTGCTCATCACATTGTAATTGTTCATATTTGCTTGGAATTTTACGTATTTTTGGTGCTTTTAATGCAACAATGCCATCTCTTCCTTCAGATACGAATTTTTTCCATGCGTTAGGAGCTTTATCTAGACTGTTTTCATAGTCTTCACATAAAGCAAGCAACCACTCATAACTGATAGGCTCATCTTTAGTATCTAAAATTGTAAAATATGATTCATAATTTTGAAATCTATTGTTACCAATAGTTCGCCAAAATGCAACTAAATCCTTATCTGGGGATATGTTTGGATTACCTGGAGCTGCTAATCCTAAAAATTGAACATCTCGACCTTCACTTGCTTTTTTAAAAACAAAGAAAGGTGGGATATCTTGTAAATCTTTTTTTGAATTCAATGTTGCAAAAACTTGTTCTAGTAGCCTATTTCCTCCTTGCTTTGTGGCAGTGAGTAGTCTACCTGGTTTTCGGTTGTCACCATAATATCTAAAAATGCCAGTTTCTTCATCTAAGTAATCAGGCCATTCTAGTTCATTCATTGATGTGTAAAGAACGCAATATGAAAACTTAGACTTGTCGTCTTTTCTCTTCTTTTTTCTAAAGCCTCCCTGAATGCCAAGCCTTGGAAACAATTTTGATAATGGATCATCTCCCGCATTTCCGTAATTACCACCCTTATATACAGTGTCAACTGTTAAGTTTGATCCTTTTAGATTTTCAAATTTAACTTCCATAAAGTATGTCTCCTTTAATGTATGATGTTAAAAATTGAGGTTAACAATGTGTGAGAAAATATAGTGTTTTTATTGAATAGAATAATAAGTGGAATGATATAAAAGTAAATCATTATTCATCATTTAAATTATCGTTGATGATTTTAACAATAAAATCATTGTTTATCCAAAAACACTGTTTAGTGATAACGTCACCGTTTGGTAACTCGTCACCATCTCTTGACATGGATCCATTTCCGTATTGAACACCATTGATAATATGGAAAGCACGAGCTGAATGTGGTCGAATATGAACAATCATATTGTCAGATTTGTTGATTAAATTATTTGTTATTTTGGTTGATCCTGTAGAAGTGGGGAATATATTGAATTGGATTCCTTCAATTGCTTTTTTCTTAGTATCTTCCCAAACTTCTTTGACCTCGTTGTCTAGTATTTTTTCTGGCATTGACCAAAGAAATGCTTTTCGGAAAGTATATTCATGATTTGAATCGTCAACTTCATCAAAAACGCAGAACAAATATTTTTCATTTGCAAATTGTTCTCGTATATCAGACTCATACCATTCTTGTTGGATGAGCTCAGAAAACTTAAAACAAGGGAAAGACATGCTTTCTCTGATTGTTCCATTCTTATTTCGACGAATTGTTTTTATTTTAATGTTTGCTTTCTTGAATTCGTCTAAATCTTCTGCGTTATCTACTGTGTTTTTTAGTATTCTTGATATATATGTACGCAAATATGATTTGCTTGATCTGTTGATTTTGTCGTGATGTAATGTATCAATCTCTGATAAAGTTTTTCCGTGATATGGTTTAAGTCTGTTTTCAATAATTTCTTTGATAGTATGATTAGATAATTCATCGAGATTGGTAATAAGTGACTGTTCAGTAATGGCAGAATTGTTAAAAATACCTGATCTTAATAGCTGAGTCATATAGGATGTCTTAAGTGAAAAGGCACGTTTCTTTGCTTTTTTGTCACTGAAGGCTTGAGTGGTAAGTGATTTTAATGCTGTTGAACCTTTTGTACAAGCACCTAAATAGAAGGTGTCACCCTCAGAAATATCTTCTGCATGACCAGTTTTAATTTTGTTTATTATAGTGTTGTAGTCATTTTCGATGATGATTCTATCTTTTTGAGGAAGCTGCTCAAACAAGTAAAGATAGATCTTTGAGATGCAGTATTCAGATTTAGGTACGTTAAAATCGTGATTGTAGAATAGCATCAGTATTTTGTTGAGTTTGTGCATGCAGTTACTTTCTCTAAAAGGAACTTTATAGTCTTCCATGTAATCAATCATGGTCAGAACAAGACGTTCTTTTGCACTGATTTGTTTTTTCTTTGTGTATTTATAAGGAGTAACCTTAAGTTCAAGTCCCAAGTGAGGAAAGTCTGGTCGTTGATCAGAGTTGATGTGATAGCCAAATATTCCTTCCTCTACAATGTTACCGATATTTCCTTTACTTTTGGTGAGTAGTCTATTGTGCTTATCAAACTTTTTAAATGGGACATTTAAAGCTTGTTTTGCTTTCTCGATAACATCTTCAATGGATTTATATTCTTGCATGGAATTTGAATTGTTTTCAGGTTTCATTCAAACAGCACCTCCTTCTGTAATTTTATTATTAATCAATTATTTAAGCAATTGATTGCTAGTGTTTTTGTAATAAATGTGATTTGGAATTTTGTTCAAAATCAAAAGAAAAATTGAATATTGATCTTTTCTTTTTATGTGAAATATGATAAAATATGGTTATTTTGTAAGGAGGAGTGAGCAATGGAAAAAGTTGCTGTTGAATTATTTGCTGGTGTTGGTGGATTTAGAGTTGGATTAAATAATATAGAAGGTTTTGATGAAGAAACTGGAAGAGCTCAAGAAAATAGAAATTGGGAATTTGTTTGGGCGAATCAGTGGGAACCTTCAACCAAAGCACAGCCAGCATATGATTGTTATTGCACGAGATTTGGTGCAGATCATGTATCCAATACCAATATTTCTGAAGTAAACAAAGACAATATTCCTAATCATAATCTTCTTGTCGGCGGATTTCCATGCCAGGATTATTCTGTTGCTCGTTCACTTCATAACGAAGCGGGTATACAAGGAAAAAAAGGTGTCTTATTTTGGGATATTGTTGAAATATTGCAGGTGAAAAGACCGTCGTTCGTATTGCTTGAAAACGTCGATAGATTGTTGAAATCTCCTTCTAAGCAAAGGGGAAGAGATTTTGGAATAATGCTTAGAACATTCCATGATGAAGGTTACAATGTCGAATGGAGAGTAATTAATGCGGCTGATTATGGAGCAAGACAGCGAAGAAGAAGAACTTTTATTTTTGCGTGGTCAAGAGATACTCTTTATAATAATCGATTCAATGAATTGAATGGTGAAGACATTATTTTAAGAAATGGTTTATTTGCGAATCAGTTCCCTGTTGAGCAGGAGGAAGAACCTAAGGTAAGTAACGTTGATTTAACAGAATACAATGACACTGTAGATATGACAAAGCGTTTTAGAGCTGATTTCTTAAACAGTGGGTGCTGCATAGACGGCAATGTTACAACAATCAAAACAACTCCTGTTTTTGAGGAGTCAATCCCGCTTAGAGATGTACTGCAGCATAATGTGGACGAAAAGTACTATCTTTCTAAAGAAAAAAGAGAGAAATTTGATTATCTTAAGGGACCAAAAAGAATTGAACGAACAAGTCGAGATGGTTTTATATATACTTTCTCTGAAGGTGGCATTGCAAATCCAGATAATCTTGATGCACCAGGTAGAACGATGTTGACAAGTGAGGGAACAGTCAATAGAAGTACACATATTGTTGATGATTTAGATACTCATAGAAGAAGAATATTAACGCCAGTTGAAGCAGAACGATTACAGCATTTTCCAGATAATTGGACTAATACAGGAATGACAGATAGACAGCGTTTTTTTATGATGGGGAATGCGTTAGTAACATACGTTATTAACAGATGTGAACCGTATTTAGATGAAGTGTTTGATGCTGAACCTGATCCAGATTGGGAATAGAATTGAAATTATATGATTTAAGAAGAAAGCAGCGATGCTTTCTTTTTTTGTTTAATTTTTTTGAACAATGTATATATGTTCAGGAAAGAATAATGAAATATCAGAGAATATTTACTTATATGATTGTATAGGCACTATGAAATATAATTTGAATGTTGTAAAATTAAAAAAAGTTACTTTTGTTTGTGATATAACTAATTATGAAAGAGTTATTCTTGAATAAAGAATAATATTGTTGTTAATTTAGGAGAATGTATATGAATTTGTTAAATGATGGAATAAAAAATAAGTTTGTTTTTGAAACTGATCAAAAAGTAAATGTGGTAATAGATGGAATAAAAGATGTTTATCCGGTTTATAAAATTAGATTGGATAAGTTGTATTATAATGATCAAAACTCACGAATCGCTAGTTGGATTAGTCAATATAAGAATGAAGAAGGTGTTGATGATATTTCGAAGAGTGATATTAAAGAATATAACAAAATTATCCATTCGTTTATTGAAAAAAGTAACCCTGATGCAATGGATAAAACACAAAAAAATATTCAGTTGCTAGGTCAAAAGCAATATGGGTATGTGTTGAATGATGGTAGAATCATTGATGGAAATAGACGATTTACATGTTTAAGAAATTTATCAGAAAAAAGTGATGAGTTTAATTATTTTGAAGCAGTTATCTTAGATAGAGATTATGAAAATAGCGCAAAACAAATTAAGATGCTGGAATTACAGATTCAAATGGGAGAGGATGAGAAAGTTGGTTACGGTCCAATTGAGAGATTAATTGGAATGTATGAAGATATTGAAGAAAGAGAATTGTTGACTATTAACGAATATGCTAAAGGTGTTAATAAAAAAGTCAGTGAAGTAAAAGATGATTTAGAAGTAGCTAAATTATTGGTAGAATTTCTAGAAGCAATTAATGCACCAAAACAATATTATATAGCTAGAGAGTTGGCTGTTGATGGACCGCTAAGAGAACTTAAAGGGGTCATCAAACTAATAAGTGATGAAGAAAAGAGGGAGGAAGTTAAATACATTGGATTTGCAAACATGATTGCGCGTCCTGATAATGATATGACTCGTTTTATTCGTCAAATAAAGCCTATTGTAAGAAGCAGAGAAATTGATGATTTTATCGAAGAAGAATCAGAAATAGTAGAAGAAGTACTGGATGGATTAGGTGAAAAAAAAGTTACAATGCGTGAAATTGATGAAGTTAGAGCAAATGATAGCGTAAAAAACGAATTTAAAAAGATATATGAAGAACACAGTGAAAAAGTAAAAGTCCGTGATACAAAGGATAAGCCATCAAAGCTACTTTCAAAAGCAATACAAAATATTTCTGGTGTGGATTCAGTGATTATCAGCAAGCTAAATGAACGAGATTTAATGGATGTAAAAGAAAAAATCGAAGATATAGAGCGAATGATTTTGGAATTAAAAGAGGAAATCAATGTTTAGAAAATTAGACATTAAATCCGTTTATACGTCTGATGAGAATAATATTCCACAAGAGTTCTATATACCGGTTTTAAAATGTGCAAAAACCTTTGATAGAACGAGTGCTTATTTTTCTGCAAAAGCATTAGCTATGTATACTGAGGGTTTGGAATATTTTGAAAAACATGGTGAAAAGTTTAGGTTAGTTATTTCAAAAGATATCTCTGAGGATGACTATAAAGAGATTAAGCAGGGTTACGAAATAAGAAAAGCAGTAACAGATAAAATGATTAACACATTTCATGATGATTTAAGCTTAAGAGAGCAAAAAGATATTTCAAACTTATCATATTTAATTGCTAAGGGAATTGTGGATGTAAAAATTGCTTTTAAAACAGAAGGAATATTTCATGATAAATGTGGAATATTAACTGATAAAAATGGTGATGTCATTTGCTTCAGAGGATCAAATAATGAGACTGTAGCTGCAATCGATAGAAATTACGAATCATTTCAAGTGACGTGCAGTTGGCTTGATTCCAACGGCTTTTATAGAAAAGGAATTGAAAAATCACAACGTGAATTTGATAAGATATGGAACAATGAAAAAAAGGGATTGATTGTGAAGCCTGCGCCAGATGTGATTGTTAATGAAATAATTAAGTATAATAAAGGGAAAATAATTATGGATGAGAAATTACTAAAGGATAATGCGGTTATTCTTGATTACGATGATCAATTAATTTTACAAGTTAACACAGTGGGTATAGATTGGCTGACCAAGAAGACTTTTTATAGAACAAAACTTAAAAAGCGAGTAGATCGTATCGAAAATTCAGTGATTTATTTTAAAAAATCATTAACATATCGTGATTGTAAGAGAATAGATCAAATACTCAGAAAAAAGATTACTAAATATGAATATTTAACTACAAAAAGATATGAAACATTTATTAGCGATAAGGAATTGTATATAGAAAGTAGATCAAGGCTTGGCGCAGAATTAAAGAGTACAGATGCTCAAAAATTTGAAAAACAATATAATGAGTTTAAATCAGTTGTTAATCGAATCTTTGAAAGAAAGTTACGAGATCAACAGATGAAAAACGCCTTTTTTATGTGGGCAATGAAAAAATCGGGAAACTTTTCAGTTCCGGGTTCAGGAAAAACAGCTTCAGCATTAGCGGTATTCGCATATTTATATGAGAAAAAACTTGTGAATAAGATTGTAATGATTGGTCCTAAAAACTCATTTGAATCATGGAAATATGAGTTTAAAGCATGCTTTGGTAATAATTTGAAATTAATGTGTTACGATGTACAAAATCCAGATAGAAAAACTTTAAGAGATAAGAAACTTGATTTAATAGGTTCATCTGTGAATTGCAATCTCTTCTTGTTCAATTATGAGAGATTAGAGAGCTTTAAAGATGAGCTAACAGAACTTGTCTCAGATAAAGCTTTACTTGTATTTGATGAGGTACATAAAGTAAAACGAGTAAATGGGCAAAGAGCTTCTTTTTCGTTAGAAATTGCCAAATATGCGTCTTATACTATTGCGATGACAGGAACACCTATTCCCAATACTTATTTGGATTTATATAATTTGTTACATATTTTATTTAATGATGAGTATAATGATTTCTTTGCATTTGATAGGAATTATTTGCTTGATCCTGGACCAAAAGAGATAAATCAGATTAATGATAAAATACAGCCATTTTTCTGTAGAGTTACAAAGAAAGCGTTAGCCGTCCCTGATTCTAATTCGGATATAATAAATGAAATTGAAGTAAGTGAAAATGAACAGAAACTATTCGATATTCTACGTAATAAATATTATAATCAGAAATTCGTGTTATTAATTAGGATTCTTCAGCTGGAATCAAATCCGTCAATGATTCTTGAAAAAATAGATGAAGATATTTTCTCACAGGTATTCGAATATGATAAACAAACAGAAGATGTCAATATTGCAGATTATACTGAAGATGTAAAAAAGCTTATTGCAGACATTAAGATGACATCAAAGAAGAAAGCATGTATCTCATTGGTAAAACAGTTGGTATCCGAAAGAAAAAAAGTAATTATATGGTGCATTTTTAGAGATTCAATAAGAAGTCTTCGAGATTGTTTATTAAGTGAAGGAATAAATGCAAAATTTATTATGGGTGACGTTGATGTAAATGATCGTGATTATACTTTGAATCAATTTAAGTCTGGAAATCTTGATGTGTTGATAACAAATCCACATACTCTTGCTGAATCTATTTCTTTACATAATGTTTGTCATGATGCAATCTATTTTGAATATAGCTATAACCTTGTACATTTGTTGCAGTCGAAAGACAGAATTCATCGTTTGGGTTTAAAAAAAGGACAATATACACAGTATTATTATTTGCAGAATGTTTATAATTTTAAAGGAAGTTCATATTCTTTGGATCAAAAAATATATGATCGATTATCAGAAAAGGAGAAGACCATGATTGATGCGATAGAAAATCATGAGTTAGAACCTGTCTATACATCTGAAGAAGATATAGAAGCTATTTTTGGATACAAAAATATGGATGATTAATCAAGTCTTATAGGAGGCTTGTTGCATGCCAGATAGAATATCAAAAGAAACAAGATCAAAAATAATGAGTCATATCAAAGGGAAAGATACATCTATAGAATTACTAGTAAGAAAGTATCTTTACCATCATGGATTTAGATATAAGAAGAACGTAAGATCATTGCCTGGAACACCTGATATTGTATTAGAAAAGTATCATACTGTTATCTTTATTAATGGATGTTTTTGGCATCACCATGATAATTGTAAGTATGCGGTTATGCCAAAAACAAGAAAAGAGTATTGGGTAAAAAAGATTAATAGAAATGTAGATAATGATGTAAAGCACTATAATCAATTAAGAAGATTAGGATACAAGGTGATTACAGTGTGGGAATGTGAGATAAAAGAAGCCTTTGAAGGTAGAATGAAGTTGTTGATTGAAGAGATAACGGAATAGAATATAAAAAGCAGATTGAGCAATAAATCTGCTTTTTTGTTTTAAGCAAAAAACGTAAGGTGTGGGTGGATTGCAGATATGCAGATAGTAAATAAAGTCGGAAAAAATCACAATATTATTTGATTACCTTATAAAATCTAGAATTAAAAATTATTAATTTTAAAATGATATACAAATAACGATAGTGTATAATAGAATAAACAAAAGACTATTTTATTAAGGTATTTTGCTTTTAGAGAGTTATAGTATCGATGTTTTATATACATATGAACAAAAGAAAGGAGAGGATAACCTAAGCTTAATGCTGATAATAAAATGGGTGAGTTTAAATAGTATATGAAATGATTGGGGGAAAAATAATGGCAGGTTATGTAATGACAATTAAAAAAGAGGAAGGAATAGAAATAATTAAAAGATGTTTTGAAACTGGTATCTATAGTACTGAACTTAACATTTCTAACAACGCATGGAGTCATTCGCATGAAGGAACTTTTGCGGATTATTTAAGTATGAAAAAAGGAGATAATATTTATTTCTTTTCAGATAGAATGATTTATGGAATAGGTGAATTAATAGATGTAGGTAATGATAAAGTAGGTTATGATTGTAAATATTTGAATTATGAAGATGCTGATAAACCGGATGGTGGAAAAGATAAATCATATGATGAATTAGATGCATTGTTGGATGGCCCATATTCAACTAAGAATAGATGTTTTTGTACATTTAAAGCTGCGCCATATTTCTTTGAGAACGGTGTAGATATGGATGACGTATTAAATAGTAATCCAAATAAATTTAAAATGCTTCGTGTATTGTGGAAACTTTCTTTTATAAAAATTGATGATGAAGAAAATAAAGCGTTGAGAGATATCATTTTAAAAAGAAATGAAGAAAATTATCTTGATAAAAAACGTGTGATTGAGCTTAAAGAAAACTATCATGACGAAATAAGAAAAAAAATTAGAAGTGTGAATAGATTTGATTCTCACACTATTTTGGACTTGTGTTCAGAGAAGAAAAAAATTAATCATGAGATGGCTATTGAAGCAGCATTGTGTGAACTTTTGACACATGAAGATCATGAAATTTTTGGAGATAAGTGGGATTATATTTCACGTCAGGTTGTTGCATCACCATTTAAGCCAGTAGATTATATGGATAAAATGGATATATTTGGTTACAGATACATAAAAAACTATGACGCGATTTCGAAGTATATCATTATTGAAATAAAAAAGGATAAAGCACAATCAGAAGTAATTGATCAAATTATGAAATATGTAGATTGGGTTGGAAGAGAATATGCTCATGGTGATTATTCTATGATAGAAGCTTATGTTGTAGCATATGATTTTGTCGAAGAAGTTAAAGAAAAAAAAGAAAAAGATGCAACTCGAGGATACGTGAAAGGCTCTCGTCCAGTAACGTCAGGAAAATGGGATAATGTACGATTAGTAAAATATTCATATGATTCAGGGAAATTAAAATTTCAGGAAATTGACTGATTTTGAGTTAATGTTATAGATATAAACCATGAAGAGTATAATAAAAACAGGGAGGGTTGATTATGAGAAAACTAATAAAACTATTATTCGTATTCACATTAATCAGTACAATGATGATAGCTCTACAAACTAAAGTAGATGCAAAAGCAAAGTATTATGTTTATGAAGGAGCATTAGCACCTTATAAATATAAGACACCACATACTGTAAGAGCTGTTCTTAAGAAGAATAAGATGACATTAAAAGGAAGCTATGTAAAATATCGTTGTAAGATAGGAAACAAGAAAAAACTATTTACAGAAGGAAAGAAAGTAAAGAGTTATTCTAAGAAGTTTGTTAAAACTTTTAAGTTATCTAAGAAAGTAAAATATTATGGTATAGGTGGAGATGGACCACTTCGTGATCCATATACTAAGAAAGAATTTAATAATGTATTAAAACATCCTAATGGATTAGGATTATATATAATTGTAAAAAATAATGTAGTTGTTGAAGCGTATTTATGCTCATAAGAAAAAGATCCAATTAACTTGGATCTTTTTCTCTGCTTATAGTATATCCTTTACCAAGGACTGCATGTACATCTTCGATAACTACAAAGGCAAATGGATCAATGGTATAGACTGCTTTCTTGATATTAGAAATCTTATCATAGGAAGTAATTGTTACAATGATATCCATGTCTTCTTCATAGTAGCCTGATTCACCTTTTAATATTGTTAATCCGGTATCAAATTCAGTTAGCAGCATTTTTCTTATTTTTCTTGATTGATGAGAAAAAATCATAATCTTTGAATGAGCTTTACCAAAAGATAGAACTTTATTGATGATATATGAGCATAAGAATATAACTGTTATTCCATAGAGAAGATGCATTAAGTCGTTTCCTTGTAGAAGAATAACAGTAGTATCAAGTATATACATTGGTAAAGAAACTGGTGTGTGGAAGTATTTATGTAAGATGACACCAATGACATCAAATCCACCTGAACTGCCGTTTCCTCTTAGTACTAGACCTGATCCACATCCTAAAAGTAATCCTGCTAAGATGGCACTTAGGAGTGGGTCTTTCTGTAGTTCTTGTAGATAATTAAAGTGAGAAAAGAAATCTAGTATAAATGGGAATAGGAATGATGACATGAGTGTCTTAAAAATAAATTCTTTTCCTACAAATATCCATCCTAGTATAAAGATGATGATGTTAAAGAATAATAATATTAAAGATAATGAAATAGGAACAATACGATGAACAAGAATACTAAGTCCAGTTACACCCCCTGCAGAAAAAGATTGTGGGACAATAATAAAACCAAAAGCTGCTGCAGTAAGTACAAGTCCCAATATTATTTCTAGATAGGATAATGTTTTTTTCATAATGGACCTCCTTGTTTAATGAATACTATTTTATAAATTATGATAAAATAAACTGTAGTCTAGACTACAGTTTGGAGGTTATTATGATACGTATTCCAGATCAATATTTCAAGGATTTTATGTCAATTGGAAGTCAAAGAGTTTATAAATCTAGTGAAACTATCTTTCATCAGGCTGATGAAGCAGATGGTGTATATCTTATTTTATCAGGTAGAGTACGTGTCTTTTTTGTATCTACTGATGGTAAGGAGTTAACTTTTGAAGTGTTAAAGAAAGGTAGAATATTTGGAGATCATTCTTTCATAGATCATGCGATTAGAAATGTAACTATACAAGCTATTACTGATGTGACTTTAGTAGAATGTTCTATTTCTAAGCTTACACCATTACTTCATGAATCTGAGGAGTTAATGACTTTGATGTTTCAACATTTAAGTGAAACTTCTGAGCATCTTATGCATCAAATTAATAGATTGGTGTATTATAATAGTTATCAAAAAGTAGCTGATCTTATCTTAATGAGTTCAAGATATAATACTCTTTCTTATTCTCAACAAGATATCGCCGATTGTCTTGGTATGAATCGTGTCACGGTAGCTAGAGTTATTCAGCTTCTTAAAAAGAAGCAGCTCATTGAAACAGGATACGGCTTTATTCGTATACTAGATAGAAAGAAATTAAAACAGTTTAGAGAAGAAGCCAAAACAATCAAGAAGGGAGACATGAAAAATTGATACAGGATATAGCACCTCATAGATTAATCAATCACTACAATCCAGAAATTGACATTAACATGGAAAGTATCGTCTTTTCTTTTCACAAGAACGAAGTTCTTGTAAGAAAAGAGGGGGATCACTATTTGTTTCCGACTTACCAGGAGGTAAGGGAACAATTTGATTATCGTTATTTATTTAGCTTAGATGATACGACTTGTTTTTTGGCAAAGGATACGGTTGAAATGGATGGTTTTAGTTATGTGAATATACAGAAACTGAGAACTGATGAGAAAGAAACTAAGCCTTATTTTTATGCTATGATTACGGCTTATCAGTTAAACAACTGGTATCGCAACAATCGTTATTGTGGACGCTGTGGACATGAGATGATTCATGATCAAGAAGAAAGAGCTGTAGTTTGTCCACATTGTCACCATATTGTTTATCCAAAGATAGTTCCAGCTGTGATTGTTGGAGTCATCAATGGAGAAGAAATACTTCTAACACGTTATGCTAAAGGTTTTGCCCATAATGCCTTAATTGCTGGTTTCACTGAAATAGGTGAAACCTTAGAAGAATGTGTACAAAGAGAAGTTTATGAAGAAGTAGGATTAAAAGTAAAAAACATCCGCTATTATAAATCACAGCCTTGGGGCTTTGTAGATGATCTTCTTGTTGGATTCTATTGTGAAGTAGATGGTGATCCAACCATTGATCTAGATACATCAGAATTAAAATCAGGAATCTGGACAAAAAGAGAAGATATTGTTCTTCAACCAGATAATTTAAGTCTTACTAATGAAATGATGAAAATGTTTAAAGAAGGTAAAATAGGCTAACACACATTTTATTAATCGTGGAGAAAACATTCCGCTTTGGGCTATATTTGAAATGTTTTATATGGGACAATTAGCTACATATTTCAAATGTTTGAATACTAGTACGAGAATCAATTATGAAGAAGATGAATTTGTTTGATGCATCGTTAGATACAAATAGAAATTTATTAGCGAATATGATTTATACGATTAAATCTTTACGAAATGCTGTTGCTCATAATAATGTGGTATTTGATACGAGATTTAAAGATAGAAATGTTAATCATGTTTTGAAAAGATGGATAGAAAATGAAACAAACATATCGAATATTACGTTATATCATCTTATTGATTATATTATAATTATCTGCTGTTTATTAAAGCGATTTGATTATACAGGATTAAAGGCGAGAGTATTATTGGAGACTTTAGAAAATGAAAATGAAAAATTAAGAAATTCAGTTAATGATGGAGTCTATTCTATGATTATTTCCGGGAATGTTACAATGAAGATTAATGCATTGAAAAGATATATTGCAGAGTGATTTATAATATTTTGTGATTTTGTCAACAGTTTTTGTTGTTATTTTTTTGGAACCATGTTAACATACTTGTGTTGATTGAGGTGTATGTTTGCGGACTGCACTGGGGGAGGCACTTTGTGGTTCTCTAAAAAAAGAAACTGTAACGAGAAATATCTCGTTACAGTTTTTATTTTAGATTCTTTTTAATTAAACTTGTTTTTCTTTCATCATAAGGATAATAACGATACTCTAAATCAGCTTTATTAGACTTATGAAGAATAGATTTAATATGAGAGAAAGTCTTAAATGAATATTTACCATGATAAGCACCAAGACCACTTCTTCCTACACCACCAAATGGAAGATGATGTGAAGCAAGCTGCATGATTGTATCATTGATACATCCTCCACCAAAAGAACAGTTAGACATAATGAAGTCCTGTTCATTCTCATTTTCAGTAAACAAGTAAAGAGCTAAAGGCTTCTCATGTCTATTGATGTAAGTAGCAACATCATAAATATTGTTATAGGTCATAATTGGCAACAATGGACCAAAGATTTCCTGCTGCATGATTGGATCGCTTTCTTTGACGTTATCTACAACTGTTGGTGAAATCTTTAGATTCTTTTCATCAGCCTGACCACCGATGATGAGGGTGTTATCATCATTGATAAGATTGATAATACGATTAAAATGTTTTCTATTGATAATCTTACATAAATATTCACTAGCAATAGGATGATCACCAAAGAACTCATGAATATAATCATCTAGATAAGAAATAAATTCTTCTTTAATACTTTCATGTACAAAAACATAATCTGGAGCAACACAAGTCTGACCAGCATTAAGGAACTTACCAAAAGCAATTCTCTTAGCAGCAAGTCTTAGATCACTATCAGGAGTAACAATACAAGGTGATTTACCTCCTAATTCTAAGGTAACTGGTGTAAGGTGAGCGGCTGCTTTACGATAAACGACTTCTCCAACTGTTGGACTTCCTGTAAAGAAGATGTAGTCAAAAGGATTCTGTAGTAATTCTCTGGCAATACGTGCATCCCCATTGACTACTGCTACATAGTCTTCTTCAAATAGAGAAGATAACATTTCTTTAAGAAGAGCACTTGTTGAAATAGCATATTCACTTGGTTTAAGAATAACAGTGTTACCTGCAGCTATCGCATTAATCAATGGTTCCATTGATAAAAGGAATGGGTAGTTCCAAGGAGACATAACAAGTACAACACCATATGGTTCAGCAATTGTGTAGCTCTTTGCTGGGAACAGTGAAAGTGAAGTCTTCACTTTCTGTTTCTTTGTCCACTTCTTTAAGTTCTTATCAACATAAGAAAGACAATCAAGAACCATCCCAATTTCAGTCATATAGGCTTCAGTATCTGTTTTACCAAGATCTTCATATAATGCTTGTGCAATACGTTCTTCATTATCAATAATCCAGCTTCTTATATCATTGAGATGAGCAAGACGTTCATCTACATTTTTAGTATTCTGTGCATTGAAATAATTTTTCTGTTTAAGAAATAATTCTGTTAGCTTCATAATTTCACATCCTTGAAATAATCATACACCATAATTTGTATTCTCACAAAGCATTTGGAAAATAAGTGGCTTAAAATATGAATAAAATCAAATTATTGTCAATTGAGTTGATTGATATAAACAAACTCTTCTAAGGAATGTCAAATGAGGGGAAATATTCTGCACGTTGATATGATCTGCAGAATTTTTAGTACTACCATGATAGAATATTGACAAAATACTATCATAATAGTACCGTAATGATAGAAAATACTATTATAAATAGATTGGAGAATAGAAGTTGGTAGTGACGTTTGATGACATTGAGAAGTACCTTGAAGATGTAAAACGAGCAATTACTGCTGGAAGATATAGAGTTGAAATGAATAATAAGAGACAGGATAATCAAAATTTGTTTTTTAACTATGTAATTAATGAAGAGCAAAGAAAACAAATTTTGTTAAGTCTTACTCCAATGGATTTTTCAGAAATTCGTCACAATGATCATAAAGGATACGAGCATGAGTTGTTATATGTATTTGGGAAGGATATAAATTTATTACGTAGATTTGGATCTGGAGCGGAAAAGGTATCTCTATATATTAAGTTTAATAAGTTGGAATCAAGATTTGTTATAGTGATCTCGTTTCATAAGCAGAAATATCCGCTACATTATCAATTTAAATAGGAGAAAATTAGGAGGAAACGTAAATGGCAAAGGAAAGAAAGTACGATTTTTGTACGCATTGTAGAGATGAAAGACCATACACACTTCGAGAAAAGATTGTGAAAAAAGAAATAAAAGGCAAAATTTTTGATTTTAAAATACAGGTTGCTGTATGTGATGAATGTGGAGAGGAAATGGATATTCCTGGACTTTTGGATTTTAATATGAAAGCAATTGATGAGCAGTATCGATATGCTGAGGGATTAATTAGCATAGAGGATATCAATAGAATAATGGCAATTTATAATATTGGGAAAGCACCACTGTCAATGGCGTTAGGATTTGGAGAAATCACAATTACACGATATCTTTCAGGTCAAATTCCTTCAAAAGAATATTCTGATGTAATTAAAAAGGTTTTATATAGACCTGATTACATGATTAAGTTATTAAATGAAAATGCTGATAAAATAGGAAAAACAGCATACAAAAAGGCAATTAAAGCAGCTGAACAAATTAAGGGAATGTTCTGTATGTCAGACAAAATGTTATTAACAATTTCTTACATTTTTGAACAAATGCAGGAAGTTACTCCCTTAGCGTTACAAAAAATTTTATATTTTATTCAGGGTATATATATGGTGATGTTTGATAAGCCACTATATAAAGAAGATTGTATGGCTTGGGTGCATGGTCCTGTATATGAAGATGTTTATAATTTATTTAAAGATTTTAAATTTAATCCAATTGAAGATAATAGGTTTGCAATATTTAAGAATCGATTTGAAGAATTAGATGATAATGAAAAGATGGTAATTGATTTAGTGGTAAATACATTTGGAAAATATAGTGGAAAAGTTCTTGAGAATATTACACATAATGAGGATCCTTGGAAAGATATGCGAAATGATTATGAACCACTGCAACCATCTAGAGAAATAATCAGTAAAGAAGAAATAAAGAAGTATTTCAGTAAAGTAGCTAATTCTTATGGGATTGATTCAGAAGAGAAATTAAATAAATATATTCAAAGTTATTTGTAAGGGATGTAAAATAGACATCTTTAAACATAGAAGAGAGAACCACACTAACAAAATATAAAGTAAAATGTCATTGAGAATGACAAAGAAATGGGCATGTCTATAAAATGCCCATTTTTTAGATGAATCATTGTAAGAAGTGTATATATTCAAAGAAAATCTATACTAATTAAGTAAAATCAATTGCTAGAAAGTGATATACACCTTAATTTGTATTCTCACAAAGCATTTGGAAAATAAGTGGCTTAAAATATGAATAAAATCAAATTATTGTCAATTGAGTAAATCATATGCAAACAAATAAAACATATGCTAAATTAGAAAAAGGAGGAAACTTATGAGATTATTATATGTAGTAAGTTCCATACCTGCTTTTCTAGGAATGGGATACTTGATCTTCTTTATTAGGAGACTATTAACTGAAGTATTAAATATTCGCGTGTCTAACTTTGTCACATTGCTTATTGTAGCAGTCGCTTTTGCACTCTCTGTTCCAGCAATTGACTTCTTTAGAGTATGGGCTGTAGGCTATTATTATTTCATTGCATCTTGTCTTATCTTTGATATCATCTCTTTATTTATAAAGAATGATTTCTTTAAGAAGGCAGTACATACAGGATTAATTAGTGTTATCGCAGTGGCACTATTAATAGGATATGGCTATTGGAATATGAATCATGTTGTGAAGACTGACTTTAATGTAAGTACTAATAAGAATGTAAAACTAGATATCTTGCAGATCAGTGATCTTCATCTAGGGCAAAGTATTAATCCTCAGCAATTAGAAGGCTATGTTAAAAAGATGAATCAGCTCCATAAAGATTATGTCTTCTTAACGGGAGATATCTTTGATGAAGCTACAAAGAAAACAGATATGGTTAAAGCATGTAAGATTCTTTCTTCATTAAAGAGTGAAAAAGGAATCTATTATGTTTATGGTAACCATGATGACCAGAAGTATGGTTATCGTAGATCAGGAAATACGGATATCTTTAACCATGAAGATATTAAAAGAGAATTAGAAAAGAATCATATTAATGTATTAGAAGATAAAGTTATCGAACAAGATAACGTAGTTATCATTGGAAGAGCAGATGCTTCTTATCAAAGAGAAATATCTGAAAAGCTGTTGAAGAATGTAAACAAGAAAAAATATGTTATCGTATTAGACCATCAGCCATTGGATATGGATGAAAATGTAAAAAATGGCAGTGATCTACAATTGTCAGGACACACTCACGGTGGACAAATCTGGCCGATGGGAACAGTTCAGGCGCTTCTTACTAAAACAATGCGTTATGGCAAGAAGACAATTGGTAATTCAACGGTTATTACTTCATCAGGAATTGCTGGCTGGGGCTACCCTATCAAGATTGGTGCACCATCGGAATATGCTTATATTAAGGTGAGATAAAGTGCTAATTGACAATGAATAATGAATTTGGTACAGTTGAAAAGGATGAGCGATGAACAGAAGAGATTAAGCGAAAATGTGTAGAGAGACTGCATTATGGTGAAAGCAGGAGATGGACGCTTATGAAGATGAACTGGGAGCTTTCTTATCTAATAGGTAAGAACGAAGACCTCGCGTTAAGAGGACGAGCGTGCACTTAGGTGCAAATAAAGGTGGTACCGCGATTATGTCGTCCTTTAACAGGGCGACTTTTTTTATTGGAGGAGAGGCAAATGAAAGATTCAAAAGATTTTTATTTAACAACAGCCATTACTTATACATCAGGTAAGCCTCATATTGGGAATACTTACGAAATTGTATTAAGTGATGCTATCTGTAGACATAAACGCCAGCAAGGCTACAATGTCTATTTCCAGACAGGAACTGACGAACATGGTCAAAAGATCGAATTAAAAGCAAAAGAAGCAGGAATTCATCCAAAAGAATATGTAGATAAAGTATCTGGTGAAGTAAAACGTATCTGGGATATCATGGATACAACATACGACCGTTTCATGAGAACAACTGATGAATATCATGAAAAACAGGTACAGAAAGTATTTAAGAAACTACACGATCAAGGAGATATCTACCTTGGTCATTATGAAGGAAAATACTGTACAGCCTGTGAATCATTCTTCACAGAAGCACAGCTAGTCGATGGCAAATGTCCAGACTGCGGTGGAGAAGTACATGATGCTAAAGAACCAGCATATTTCTTCAAGTTATCTAAATATCAGGATAGATTATTACAGTATTACAATGATCATCCAGATTTTATTAAACCTGAATCTAGAAAGAACGAAATGATCAACAACTTCCTAAAACCAGGTTTACAGGATCTATGTGTATCAAGAACATCATTTACTTGGTCAATTCCAGTAGACTTCGATCCAGAACACGTTGTCTATGTATGGATTGATGCCCTATTAAACTATATTACAGGATTAGGTTACGATTTAGATGGTAACCACGGTGATCTATATAAGAAATTCTGGCCTGCTAATGTTCATGTTATCGGGAAAGACATCGTACGTTTCCATACAATCTATTGGCCAATTATCTTAATGGCCTTAGATCTTCCATTGCCAGATCAGATCTTTGGTCATCCTTGGTTATTAATGGGTGATTCTAAGATGAGTAAACATTTAGGAAATGTTATCTACGCAGATGATTTAGTTAACCTATTTGGAGTAGATGCAGTAAGATATTATCTATTAAGAGAAATCCCTTATGATAATGATGGATCAATCACTTGGGATCTTATTGTAGAAAGAATCAACACAGACTTAGCAAACATTCTTGGTAACTTAGTAAACAGAACAATCGCTATGACAAATAAATACTTCGATGGTATTGTAGAAAACAAGAATGTAGTAGAAGATGTAGATCAGGAACTTATCGATACAGCATTAGCAATGCCAGGTAAAGTAATTAACTACATGAACGAATTCAAGACAGCTAAAGCTCTTGAAGAAATCTTCGTATTATTAAGAAGAACAAATAAATATATCGATGATACAATGCCATGGGCTCTTGCTAAAGATGAAGAAAAGAAAGATCGTTTAGCTACTGTATTATATAATTTAACAGAAGCTATCCGTTTCTCAGCAATTGCTTTAGAACCATTTGTTCCAAATGCTTCTAAGAAGATCTTAGATATGATCAATACTGAAGAAAGAGATTTAATGAAACTTGATCACTTCGGTGCATATGCTTCAGGAACAAAAGTTACTGATAAGCCAGAAGTATTATTTGCTAGACTTGATCCAAAGAAAGTGGCTAAACAGGTAGAAGCATTAACTCCTGCTAAACCAGTTGTAGAAGAAAAGAAAGAAGAAGAAAACCAGATTACAATCGATGACTTTGCTAAAGTAGAATTGGTTGTAGGTGAAGTAGAAAAATGTGAAAAACATCCAGATGCTGATAGACTATTAGTAAGCCAGATCAACATTGGAAAAGAAACAAGACAGATTGTCTCAGGTATCGCTAAATGGTATTCACCAGAAGAAATGGTTGGCAAGAAGGTTGTTGTTGTTAAAAACCTAAAACCAGCTAAATTAAGAGGAGTAGAATCACAGGGTATGGTCTTATGTGCAGAACATAAGAAAAAGCTTGAATTAGTATATCCTGGAGATCTTCCAGCAGGTGCTACAATCAGATAAAAGGAATATGACAGGGAAATCTGTCATATTTTTATTAAATTTAAGTCAATTTGGCAAGATTTGTGAAAAATTGAGTTTTTATGATATGATGAGCGTGTATGAGTAAGAGGAGGAAATCTTATGAGTTTAATGAAACGTGTCTGGATCACTGGTGCAGAAGGTAGACTTGGATCTGCTTTAGCAAAGCACTTTGATCGTACAACAGACTATGAGATATTAACGAGTGATCTTGATGTCCCTGTTGATGATATTAAACAAGTTATTCGTTTTGTCTCTATGAACCATCCGAATATTATTATCAACTGTGCAGCATTATCCGATGTTGAATACTGTGAAAACAATCCGGATGAAGCTTATACAGTCAATGCTTTAGGGGCAAGAAATTTAGCTATAGCAGCAAGAAAGGTTGATGCCAAGCTTATTCACATGTCTACAGATGATATCTTCAACAGTGAAGATCATCAGGCAAGAAATGAATTTGATAAACCAAATCCAACAACTATCTATGGTAAATCAAAGGCAGCTGGTGAAGAGCTTATTATGAATCTACATGATAAGCACGTGATCATCAGATCATCATGGTTATATGGCTATAACTATGATCACATTGATGAAATTCTCCAAAAAGCAAAAAATGGAGAAAAGATTGTAATAAAGATGAAACAGTATTCTACGCCTACAACATGCAAGGCACTAGTAGACTTTATTACTTCTATCATGGATGTTAATGAATATGGCATTTTCCATGCTTCATGTGAAGGAAGCTGTCGACGTGTAGAATTCATTAAGAAGGCTATCGGTCTTGCTGGCTATGAAGCAGAAGTAGAAGTATTGGATGAAGATATGCTACGTCCTACATTCAGTGTACTTGATAACATGATGTTAAGAATTACTGGCGTTTATAAGATGCCATCTTGGGAAGATGATCTTAAGGCATATATCCAAAGAAGAAAAGAAAGAGGTGTCTTATAATGCAAAAAAAGAAGATCGGTTTAACGACTAAGATCTTTATTGCCTTGATTCTTGGAGCAATTGTTGGTGTTATCATCAATGCGACATGCATCAACAATCCAATTGTTTCTAAGTATATTGTCAATGGCTTATTCTACGTAGTAGGTCAGGGCTTTATCCGTGCAATGCAGATGCTAGTTGTACCATTGGTATTCTGTTCTATCGTATGTGGAGCAGCTGCTATCGGTGATACGAAAACATTGGGCAAGGTCGGAGTAAAGACTGTCTTATTCTATCTATTTACAACAGTGGCAGCAGTTGCTGTAGCATTAAGTGTTGCTAATATTATCAATCCAGGTGCTGGTGCTAACTTATCAAAACTTGAAGCTATCGCAAAGGCAGCAAGTTCTACTACTTCAACAACTACCAGCAATCCAAGTATGGTAGATACATTGTTGAATATTATTCCAACTAACCCTATTTCAGCATTAGCTTCAGGTGATATGCTTGCTATTATCTTCTTTGCTTTAATCATCGGTTTGATTCTAGCAAAATTAGGAGATCAGGTTCAGCTTATCAATAACTTCTTTTCACAAGGTAACGATATCATGATGGAAATGACAATGATGGTCATGGCAGTAGCTCCAGTGTGTGTCTTCTGTCTTATCGCTAGAACCTTCTCTACATTAGGGTTCAGTGTCATTTTCTACATGTTAAAGTATGTCCTTGCAGTATTGATTGCTCTATTATTACAGTGCGGTATCGTTTACCAGGCACTTCTCAAAGTTCTTACTGGACTTAGTCCAATCAAGTTCTTAAAGAAGTTCTTCCCTGTACAGGCATTCGCTTTCTCTACTGCTACATCAAATGCGACTATTCCACTAAGCATTGATACTTTAAAAGAAAAGATGGGTGTCTCTAAACGTATTTCATCATTTACAGTTCCTCTAGGAGCAACTGTAAATATGGATGGTACATCAATCATGCAGGGTGTCGCTGTTGTCTTTGTGGCACAGGCTTTTGGTATTCATCTTTCAATGGTGGACTACATCACAGTCATCGCTACTGCAACACTTGCATCTATCGGTACAGCCGGTGTTCCTAGTGTTGGTCTTATTACATTGACAATGGTATTTAATTCAGTAGGTCTTCCAGTTGCTGGTATCTCAATGATCATGGGTATTGACCGTATCTTGGATATGGCAAGAACTGCTGTCAATATTACAGGTGATGCCGTTTGTACAACAATCGTTGCTTATCAGAACGGTGATGTCGACAAGGAAGTCTATAACAAGATGTAAACAAAAGTCAGAAGATATTCTTCTGGCTTTTTTGTTTGGTTTGCATGTCAAGAAAGCGGATGTTAAACTATAGGTAGTTGAAAGCGCAACTAAAGGAGAAGACTCATGACAAAAACACCTGATTTATTGATCAATAATTCAATTTTGTATCGTGCGACTCAAAAATATTATGATAAACGACTTGAAAAGTTCAATATCGGCTATGGACAGATTCTGTTTTTAATGATGATCTACGAAAACGAAGGCATTACGATGAAAGAACTATCACGCCTTGGTTCATTTGATAAAGGAACAACGACCAAGGGTATCAATAAGCTAGAATCCATCGGTTATGTAAGATTAGAAGAAAATCCTCATGATAAACGTTCAAAGCTTATTTACACTACCCCAAAAGCAGAAGAGATTCTTTCAATGATGTATATCATTCGTAAAGATTGGCTACAGCAGCTTATGAAAGGTATTGATGGTGAAGGAGAAAAACTCTTTAATGAATATCTTGATAAAATTGTCCATAATGCAAGCAACGAAATGAATGATGTAGATGTACGTTTTTATGGAATGCAGAAGCTGACGCTTCTTGACTATCCAGGAAAAATGGCTGCAACACTCTTTACAGGAGGATGTAACTTCAGATGTCCATTCTGTCATAATAAAGATCTTGTCTTTCTACCTGAAAGTCTTTCAGAAATTCAATCAGAAGACATTTTCTCTTATCTAGAAAAAAGAAAGTCTATCTTAGAAGGTGTTGTCATCTCCGGAGGAGAGCCATTATTACATAAAGGCTTGGAAGTCTATTTAAGAAGAATCAAGGAAATGGGCTACGTGGTGAAGCTAGATACAAATGGCACCTTCCCTGAAAGAATGATTGCGCTGATTGAAGAAGGATTGATTGACTACGTTGCAGTAGATATTAAAAATACGTCAGGCAAATATGCAAAAACAATTGGGCTAGATCAATATCGATTAGATGCGATCGAGAAGACTGTAAACTACCTTTTAGAAGATCATGTGGATTATGAGTTTAGAACAACGGTTGTAGAGGAATTTCATGATGTAGTAGATATCGAAGAAATCGCCAAAACAATCAAAGGGGCAAAGGCCTACTATCTGCAGAACTTTAGAGATGCAGATTCAGTCATAGAAGAAGGCATGCATAGTGTATCTCATGATACGCTATTGAAGATGAAAGAAGCAGCTGAAAAGTATTTAGATCATGTCGAGATAAGAGGTGAGTAGAATGTTTCAGGTTATTAAAAGAGATGGCAGTGTAACTGAATTTGATATTCATAAGATATCTAAGGCTATTGAGAAAGCCTTCAATTCTCAAAATAAGATTACCCATTCTAGCATTATTGATATGCTGGCATTAAAGGTAACAAGTGATTTTGATGAAAAGATCAAAGATGGCAAGATTGCAGTTGAAGATATTCAGGATAGCGTTGAGAAAGTACTTTCTCAAGCAGGCTATGCGGATGTAGCTAAGGCGTATATCCTATATCGTAAGCAACGTGAAAAAGTAAGAAACATGAAAACGACAATCCTTGATTACAAGGATATTGTGAATAGCTATGTCAATGCGACTGATTGGCGCGTAAAAGAGAATTCGACAGTCACTTATTCTGTTGGGGGATTAATCCTAAGTAACAGTGGTGCAATTACAGCGAATTATTGGCTATCAGAAATTTATGATGAAGAGATTGCAGATGCACATAAGTCAGGTGATTTCCATATTCATGATTTAAGCATGCTGACAGGGTATTGTGCTGGCTGGTCATTGAAGCAGCTGATTCAGGAAGGCCTTGGTGGTGTTCCTGGCAAGATTAGTTCTAAACCGGCTAAACATCTTACAACACTTTGTAATCAGATGGTCAATTTCTTGGGTATCATGCAGAATGAATGGGCAGGTGCTCAGGCATTTAGTTCTTTTGATACTTATCTTGCACCTTTTGTAAAGGCTGATCAGCTTTCTTATGATCAGGTAAAGAAAGCTATTGAATCATTTGTATATGGTGTCAACACACCATCAAGATGGGGAACGCAGGCACCATTCACCAATATCACATTGGATTGGGTTGTTCCTCAGGACCTTGCAGAAATGAATGCGATTGTCGGTGGCAAGGAAGTTGATTTTAAATATAAAGACTGTCAAAAAGAGATGGATCTTATTAATAAGGCGTTCATTGAAATCATGATTGAAGGAGATGCTGAAGGCAGAGGCTTCCAGTATCCTATTCCTACATATTCAATCACTAAAGATTTCGATTGGTCTGAAACAGAAAATAATAAGTTATTATTTGAAATGACAGCTAAATACGGTACACCTTATTTTTCCAACTATGTAAATAGCGATATGGAACCAAGTGATGTCCGTAGCATGTGTTGTCGATTAAGACTTGATTTACGTGAGTTAAGAAGAAAGTCAGGTGGCTTCTTCGGTAGTGGGGAATCCACTGGTTCAGTAGGGGTTGTAACAATCAACCTACCAAGAATCGCTTACTTGTCTCAAAATGAAGAAGAGTTCTATAAGAAACTTGATCATTTGATGGATTTAGCAGCACGTTCATTAAAGGTAAAAAGAGATGTTATCTCTAAACTGTTAGAAGAAGGACTTTATCCTTATACCAAGAGATACCTTGGTACATTTGATAACCACTTCTCTACAATTGGATTAGTAGGAATGAATGAAGCAGGTCTCAATGCAAAATGGATTGGGAAGAATCTTGCGGATAAAAAGACACAAGAATTTGCAAAAGATGTCCTTAATCATATGAGAGAAAGACTGGTGCAATATCAAGAACAATATGGAGACCTCTATAATCTAGAAGCAACACCAGCCGAATCAACCGCATATCGTTTAGCGAAACATGATAAAGATCGCTATCCAGATATCATCACTGCGACAGAAAATAGTGAAAGACCATATTATACAAATTCTTCACATCTTCCGGTCGGTCATACTGATGACATCTTTGAAGCGTTAGATATCCAAGATGAACTACAGACACTATACACATCAGGAACAGTGTTCCACGCATTCTTGGGAGAAAAGCTTCCAAATTGGAAAGCGGCTGCAACACTTGTTAGAACAATTGCAGAAAACTATAAACTCCCATATTATACAATGTCTCCAACTTATTCCATTTGTCAGGAACATGGATACTTATCAGGTGAACAGCCAATCTGTCCACATTGTCATAAGCCAACAGAAGTATGGAGTCGAATTACTGGATACTACAGACCGGTTTCAAACTGGAATGAAGGCAAGGCTCAGGAATGGGAAGAACGCAATACCTATAACATTGGCGAAGACCGTCAACGCAAGAGTCATAAGAAAGAAATCATCCAGGAAGAAATTAAGACAGAAGAAAAGAAAATGGAAAACTCAGATTTTAAAGAGGGCAAACGATATCTATTTGTAACAAGAACCTGCCCACAATGTAAGATTATTAAGAAAATATTAGAAGAGCATAATGTAGATTATGAATTAATGATTGCGGATGAACATATGGATCTAGCAAGAAAGTATAAGATCATGACTGCTCCAACAATGATAGTTAGTGAAAACAATGAAATAAAGAAGTACAATATGGTGCCAGAAATCAAGGCATATATTGAGAGTCTTTAGATAAAAGTCAAAGTCGTTTCGGCTTTGACTTTTATTGTTAAAGAAGAAGTTTTACAATTCATTTAAAAATATGAAAAAAATGCTTTACAAAGAGGAGAGGTGATGATAATATAAGTGAGCACTCAGCGAGAGCCGAGTGGCCTGAACATTGAAAACTGAACAGAAACACGTCAAATAGATGAGTGAGAAAACACTCACAAATAAA
>NZ_JAGBIX010000007.1:0-11740 GCF_017934775.1 Kandleria sp.
TCCCCATAATAATCAAACAAGTTAATAGTAATCCCATCAGCTCTACTATCCGCAGTCGTAATCTGTCCATTTGGTGGAGCTCTTCGGGCTGGACCAGCTTTTACATTATTTTCTTGAACACTGCTTAATGCATAATCAGAAAAGCTATCTGTATCAAATTGAAGAGTGACTTCCCCATCTTCCAATGTCGATTTTTTTATTTCTACTTCTTCAATCTTGTCATTAACAAAATGAATCATCTTCAATTTCTTTTTACTTTCTATATCTTTATTAGTATAAGAAAGTGTTACTGATACATTATTATCAGGTTCAATCTCTTTATTATCATTGATAAGAGAAATATCAAATAAATCAAAGGTTTCTATTTCATATTTCTTTGTACTTGTCTTCTTCTTATCAAGCCAATCTTCTACTTGAGAAATCTTCTTTTCATAATTATTTTGTTTATCCGAATACTTCTTAATTGTTACTTTGGTACCTTCAGGAATGTTGGCGTCATCATTGAAGGTAACAGTCACTTTGACATCATCAGTTGATGCTTCAAGTGGAGCAGATTCTTTTTTCTTTTCTTCAGTCTTGTTTTCACTTGTTTCTTCTGACTTCTTATCTTGTGATTCTTCAGTAGTCACTTCCTCTGCACTGACAACTGTCTGATTCTTCATAGTTAACATGCTGCTAAAGAGCATGGCTAATAAAACCACGAGTACTATCGTCGCCCTTTTCTTATTCATATTGTTACCCCCATACTTCTTTTCAATTATTCGTGACAGAAGATGCCACAGACAGATTATATGAACAATAATAAATGGCATCTTTGAAATTTAATTAAGTGTGTATTTATCAACATTATTTTGATGGATGAAACGCTTTTGTTTTAATTTTCACTTTTATTTTATTTAAGAAAAAATAATTGTAAATAGAGTGACTTTTATTTGACTAACGATTTTAAGAAAAGAGAATCATTTTTACATCAGTGTGACTTTTTGTAAAAAATGGGATTATTTTGATAAATAAAAAAGACAGGATTACTCCTGTCTCTATGATAATTGCAAAATATTAATAAGTAAGATCCAGCTCATTCCATAGTATGTCACCACTGCAACAAGGTCATTGATGGTTGTGATCAATGGACCAGAGGCAACAGCTGGGTCGATGTTGATCTTCTTGAAGAACATTGGAATAAGTGTACCAACGGCACTTGATATTAACATAGCTGCAAATAATGAAATACCGATGCATCCTGATACTGAGAAAGCGAAGAGCCATGCTCTTGCTTTAAAGAAATGAATGTAAAGTCCAATGAAGATAAATGATAATGAGCCAAGCATGGCACCATTACATAATCCGACTTTCATTTCTTTTAAGACAAGCTTTACTTTATCACCGGCAGTAAGCTTCTCATTGACAAGTACTCTGATTGTTACCGCAAGAGATTGTGTACCGACGTTTCCGGCCATGTCTAGAATCAGTGACTGGAAGGCCATGATGATTGTCAATTGGGCAATGATCTTTTCAAAGATGCCAACGACACTTGATACAATCATCCCTAATCCTAATAGGATCATAAGCCAAGGCAAACGTTTTCTGATACTTAATGCCAATGGTTCTTTTAAGTCATCTTCGGCAGTTAAACCGGCGAATCTCGCGTAGTCTTCTCCCATTTCGTCATCTACTACTTCGATTAATCCCTGAGATGTGATAACACCTAATAGCTTATTAGAGTTATCCAATACTGGAATGGAATCTTCTGAGTAGTCTTTTAATTCTTCAATACATTCATCAATGGATTCACTTGCATAGACATATGGGAATGCTGTCATGATGAGATCTTCTAGATCATCTGTCTTTCTTGCGATGATGAGATCCTTTAAATCAATGGCACCATAGAATGTATTGTTTTCATCTACTACAAAAATAATAGAAATATTATCATTCTCTTCAGCCTGTGTCACAAGTTCTTTCATGGCCTGTGGTACAGTCAGGTTTTCTCTGATCACAATATAGTTAGTTGTCATACGACTACCAATTTCATCATCATCAAAGGCAGAGACCATCTGGATTTCTTTTCTGATTTCTGGATTGAGGAAGTCAATCAGGAAATCTTTTTTATCTTTGTCTAATTCTTTTAAGATAAATGAAGCTGTATCAGGTTCTAATTCAGAAATGACATCTGCGACTTTACGTATATCCATTTCATTGAAATATCTTACTGCTTCATCTTCATCTAGATATTCAAAGAAGTCTGCCAGCATTGTCACTGTTGCAATGCGATAGAGTTTCTTTCTGTCTTTTACATCTAGATATTGCATGGCTTGTGCAATATCGTTTTCATGATAATCTTCTAGCTGTTCCCTAATGATCTTAGGTGTCTTATTACTTGTAATAATAGCTTTTATTTCTTGTATAAGTTCTTCTCTATTCATTTGTCTCCTCCTATATTTTCTTTTATAAGAGCAGATCGCATATCATTATCAATGAAAACAAACAAATAGATCAATAAAAGCAAATAGATGTGGCTGCATTAATCATGTCGTTTGCATACATTGGTAGATATATCTTCTGCGCTCGACCATCAGGATCATAATTATCACTATTTCTCATGCAACCACCTTCTTTCTCTCATATGTAGTTAGTATAACATAGTATTTTTTTTGTGTCACGACTCTACCTTGTAGTCATTGCATCTTTAAATGCCTGACTTTCACTTTTAATGAGTTCACTCATACATGTAAGTAGTTCTTTTCTTTTTGAAGCAGGCAATTTCTTTGATTCCATTATAATCATGGATAGATTTTTGAGCTTCTTTTCCTTGAAATCCCCTATTGTCTTATGACCAGTTGCTTCTATTAATGAGAAGGTTGTATTGACTACTTCTTTTCTTGTATTATCATCAATATCTTCTAGCCAGCTTCCTAGCCCAATGCTAAAGAGTGTGCTTAACTTGCTTAAGCTTGCTCTTTGAAATTGATGACTTTCTGTCTGCCAGGTAAATGCATCATGTTGAAAGAGACCTAAGGCATCACTCTTGATCACAATGGCTTCCTTTTCATAAGAAAGCATCAGCCCTACCGCTGCCATGTCTGGCACAATGTGAATAATGCGTGACTTAAGTTCTTCATACTCTTTTGATTGAAGCACTTCATGACGAAAACCAGGTCCATCATGGGAATAGACATTCTTGATTCTCTTCTTGATATCTTGATCACAATAGGTGGCACCATATACTGCAAGATGACCGCCTTTAGAATGTCCTCCTACGAGGATATCCTTATCTGAATAATAATGACCTACTCTATTTATATAAGATACAGCTGCCTTTTGGCTTTCTGTATCGGACATGGAACTTAGAAGAAAATCTTCTTTCCACCCTACTACACTTTGATCTGTTCCTCTAAATGCGATAAAGATGAAATGATCAAAAAGAAAAGTGATGGCAGAAAACTGCTTGTTTGTTTCTTCTTCTATCTCATTAATATAATGGGACAATTTCATTGATGAAAAGCGTCCCCCCAGCAACATATCTTTAAAAAGAAGCGGTGCTCTTTTGGTAAAGGTTGCTTCTTCTTCGATCTCTTCTCTATTATGATGAAGAAAGAACTCGTCATTAACATCCTGTAATGAAATTGATGATGATTCTACGATCTTCTCAAAATCAATATAGGCTAGTTCAGATAAAATCAGACTATCCACTTCATTGAACTTTGAAATAGTAAATGGTACATCATTACGCCATGATAAATAATCTAGAATGTTCATAAAATCACTCCCTTACAAATATAGTATCACAAATAAAATGAAACAAACGAAAAAAGAAACCCTATGACAGGGTTTCTTCAAGCAGTGAAGCAATGGCTTTCGCCATGCGGTTCATGGCGTCCTGAATATGATTTCCAGGATTCATTTCAAAGTCTGTCTTGATTCCTTTTTCTTTGTAGTAAGAAACAAGAGATGCCGTATGCTCTTCCACTGTTTTCAATAAAGCATGTCTTGTACGTGCTTCTTTGTCTCCAAGTGAGAAGTAGATATAATCTGGTTCTACTTTAAGTTCATGGTCTTTGACATATTCTAAAAAGTTAGGGAACCAGAAAGATCCCGATGCACTCGCAATACGTGAGAAGATATCAGTGTGATATAAGGCGTAGATTGAAAAGAGTCCTGCCAATGAGTATCCTGCAAGGGCCTTGTATGTTGGTTTGTTTTCAAGATGAGACAAGGCCCAAGGCATAATCTCATTTAATAATGTCTCAAGATATAGATCGGCCTTGCCGCTGCATCCATGATCTCCTTTAAAAAGCGGTGGTGCTATCCATGGTGACATGTCTGCGTCCCAATCGAGATGAGCGATAACCAATAATGAGAAAGGCTGTGACGTCTTTTCTTTTATAGCTTCATAGATTGGTTCGTTTTCTTCAAAGACATGAAGTACGATTAATGGGGCATCCTTTTCACTTGATGGATAAAGGGTAATATGTTTGTCTTTAATATGAGTCGTATACATTTTTATTTCTCCTTCAATTGAAGATAATCATGCATATCTTCAAAATACAAATTGTAATACATTTTCTTGGCTGCTTTAGAACTTTCTAAATAAATCTTATCTGCTCTTTCTTGTGATTGTGTAATAAGCCATTGACAGATTGCTCTGCCGTATCCGTGGTGGCGGTATTCTTTTTTACAGTAGACATTCATCAGATAAGCACATTTACCTGAAGGATTATCTGGTGAAGGCATTTCTTCATAGAAACAGACGCCCCCGCAACATACTGCTTTATCGTCAAGAAATCCTACGACTGCAATATGTGTATCATCCTTTAAATGAGTCTTATAGTATTCTTTATTGGCATCTTTTAACTCTTCTGTTTCTTCTTGATGAAATACATGTTTAAGAACTTCCATTCTTAATTCTAAAAGCATGTCTAGATCTTCTAAGCTCATTTTTTTAATCACAAGTTCCATTTTTATCTCCTTTCAATATGAGGCAATCTTTCTGTGTCTACTTTTCCATTTGGGGTGAGTGGCATATCTTCTATTTCAATAATATATTCTGGAATCATATAGTCTGTAAGATAGTCTTTTAGATAATCTTTGATTCCATCTAGAGTGGCTCCTTCTTCTTTGACAATATAAGCAATCATATAGGAAAGATTGTTCTTGTCTTTTTTAGCATCAACATAAACTTGTCTTATATCATCTGAATTGGCCATCACATTTTCTACTTCAGAAATCTCTACTCGTTTTCCATAAATCATAATCTGAGAATCTTTACGATGAAGAAAAGCGATATCCCCAGATGGCAGTTCATATCCTAAATCTCCACTTCTATATAGTCTTTTTCCTTTATAATTAATAAAAGCCTTATTTTCTTCTTTACGATTTCCAATATAGCCATTGGATACACCTTTTCCTGCAATGCAGATTTCTCCTGTTTCACCTTTGTTTACTGGTTGAAGATCATCTAAAAGAAAGACTTCTACATTTAAGACAGGCTTTCCTACGGGATAAGTCCCATCTTCAAGAACTTCACCCTTAGAGCAGTTATAATAAGTGGCACATACTGTTGTTTCAGTTGGTCCATAGGTATTATAGACTGTAACTTTATCGACAAGATGATCACAATATGATCCTCTTAGTACGTCTCCTCCACTGATCAGTAATCTTAAACTTGATGGCAACTCATCTAATTCATTGATTTCTTGAATAAGATAAGGGAAACCGCTCATGATTGTAATATGATGTTTTTCTACAAACTTCATTGTATGTGCTACATCTTTATGATCTTCATCAATAATGGCTAAAGTTATACCATTAATCAATGAGGCAAAAACTTCTTCTACAAAGATATCAAAGGAACAAACTGAATACTGCAGCATGACATCATCTAAAGTAAGATTAAATTCATTAGCAAAAGCTTGACTGTAATGAATGACATTATGATGAGCCACGGATATTCCTTTTGGTGTTCCGGTTGTTCCTGAAGTATAAAGAACATAGGCTTCACTTTGGCTAGTAGATTCATTCATGACTTCTTTATCTTCTATCATAAATCCTTCATCTACAATAACAGTATCTTTATGAGTTAAATTCTGATATTGACTATTTGCAATAATAACATCAGCTTGTGATTCTTCCATCATGTAGTAGATTCTTTCTTTAGGAAAGAATGGTTCTACAGGAACATAGCCTGCTCCTTTTTTTAGTACGGCTAATATTGACGCAATCATTTCTACAGAATGATTCATAATGATTCCTACTCTATCTACTCTATGAGGTAGCCTTGAGGCAATAGTGTTAGCTAATAAGACAAGTTCATTCCAAGTTAATTCTCTGTTTTTATCCTTAATTGCAATATGATCAGGATATTGTTTTCTATTTAATTCAATGTAATCAATGATGGACTGCATATTGATCTCCTATCTGTACCATTTTTCATGAGATTTGATTCAGTAAAAAAACAATCTAGGTTACTATGCATATGCGCATTTTAACATGATTGTCTTCTTTTTCAAAATGATACAATAATAAATCAAAAACAATGACAGTCTACAAGATGATCATTGACCATCCCAATTGATTGCATAAATGAGTAAGTGATAATAGGCCCCACATAGACAATTCCTCGTTTCTTTAGATCTTTAGAAAGAGCCTGCGAAATTTCTGATTGAGTCGGTACTTCTTCTAAATGATGCCAATGGCCTACAATCTGTTCACCATCTATAAATGACCAAAGGTATTTATCAAAACTTCCATATTCTTCTTGAATACGTAACACTGCTAATGCGTTCTTTCTTACGCCAAAGATCTTATTGCGATTACGAATGAGACCTTTATTTGTTAATAATGCTTCTAGTTCTTCATCGCTCATCTTGGCACACTTTTCGATATTGAAATCATGAAATGCTTTTTTATAGGCTTCTCTTTTATGAAGGATAATACTCCATGATAAGCCTACGCTTGCGCCTTCAAGACAAAGCATTTCAAATTGAAACTGATCATCATGATTGATCTTGCACCATTCATGATCATGATAATCTTCCAATAACACATCTCCCATTGCCCATGACTGACAGACATCCAATTGTTTCATATGTTCTCCTTATGTTCGCTCATATAGCGTTCTATTTTTTTTCGTAAGCTTTCCTTTCAGTATGAGGATGTTCCACATCAAAACTGGTTTTGAAGCTTACAGACTTTCTCTTTGTTTTTTCAAGATAATGATGAAGCTCTTCATCATTAACAAAGATCTTATAAGATATTCTACCACGAGATTAAAATTCATATATGCTACATGCTTACCTATTCATATAATCAATGGAATATGATTATTAAGACAATCACGTGTATACAGTAATAGTGTTATTTTTTATCTGTTGTCAATAAAACATCTTCTAGCAAGATGTTTCTTTATGCATTAATTTATAGACAAGTGGAGAAAAGAACGGATTCACTATGGAATAGTAATCTTCTTTACTCATTGATGATGTAGATAGTATTTCATAGAGGACACCTTGTTCTTCTACTTTACAATGCTGCTGTCTAAAGCCGTTCTTATTATAGAATGATAATCGTCTTATACGTTCTTTATAATTAAAGGCATCCTTTTGATCTGTATCTTCAATAAGCAAGACAAATATGCTTGTAGGATACTTCTCCTTAATAGCATCAAGTATTTTACTTCCATATCCGCATCCTCTATATTCTGAAGATACTGCTAAGTAGAAGATATAGACATATTTTCCTTTAATGACAGTATAGACAAGTCCTACGAACTGATCATTATCTATCGCCCCGTAAAATTGTCCTTTCCCTCTTTTTTCTTTATATCTCAAAAATAAAAATGGTACGCGTTCTTCTTTAGGAAAAGCATTTCTATAGAGTGTCTTTATTTCTTTTTTATTTGACTTTCTTTCTAGTTTTAACATGATAATCTCCTTCTTTGTCATCATATCATCTTGAAGAGAAGAATCAATAAAGAAAAGACATCACGAGGATGTCTTTTCTAATCAATTGATGAACCATTAGAAGAAATAACTTCTTTCATCCAATAATATGATTTTTTAGGAGTTCTTTTTAGCGATCCTTCACCTTTATCGTTCATGTCTACATAAATAAAACCATATCTTTTTTTCATTTCTCCAGTTGATAATGAAACAAGATCAATCGGTGCCCACATCGTATATCCGATACAGTCTACACCATCTTCATTGATGGCATCTCTCATAGCTTTAAAATGATCTTTTAGATATTCGATACGATAATCATCTTCAACATATCCATTTTCATCTGCCTGATCAACAACACCTAACCCATTTTCTACGATGAAAAGTGGCTTTTGAATACGATCATAGATTGTATTCATGACATGACGCAATCCTAAAGGATCAATTGGCCATCCCCAAGGTGTAGTTTCTAGATAAGGATTTATGCTTCCCCCAACATTAAACCATGGATCACCAGCCTGGGTAATATTTGATCGATAGTAAGAAAAAGATACAAAATCCAGCTGTCCTCTTTTTAATATGTCTTTATCTTCATCGCTAATTTCAAGATGATCAAATCCGTGATGCTTCCAAATCTGTTTAGCATAAGAAGGATAATATCCCCTTGCCATAATATCAATGAAATACCAGTTCTCTCTTCTTTCTAATAAAGCATGGAAGACATCTTCACTTTTACATGATGCTGGATAAAGTTCACTCATGGCATACATTGTTCCAAACTTTGCATCGGGCATCATTTCATGACCTAGTATAACCGCTTTAGCGCTTGCGACAAACATATGATGTGCTGCTAGATAACGTACATGACCATCACTTTTTCTTGTACCACATGGACCAAAGCCTTTAACTGCATTGATTTCATTGAATGTTAACCAGTACTTGCAATCTTGTCCAAAATGTTCAAATAGAGTTTTACAGTATTTAAGATAACAATCAATGAGATAACGTGATGACCATCCATCATATTTTAAAGCAAGGTTCATGGGCATTTCATCATGACAGATTGTGATCAAAGGTTCCATTCCATATTTCTTGAGCTCATTAATCACATTTCTATAAAATGATAGCCCCTCTTTATTTGGCTGCTCTTCTTCTCCATTAGGATAGATTCTACTCCAACAGATTGAAAAACGATAGACATTAAATCCCATACCTGCCATTAATGCAATATCTTCTTTATAATGATGATAAAAATCTACAGCTTTATGACTAGGATAATAGGCATCTTCAAGAAAGACAGGTTCAGCTTCTGGTGGTACTTCATCTGCATAGAAGAATGAGCTTCTTGGATAAATTAAAGTACCATCTGGCATTTTCATTGTATGGTGTCTTGGTTCTTCAAGTGAACCATCTGTTTCATAATCATGAGAGAGAAGTCCCCTCCCGCCCTCATCGAAGCCTCCTTCTACCTGGAAATCAGCACTTGCACCGCCCCATAAGAATCCTTTTGGAAATGTATTCATCATTTATACCTCCTTATTGATATTATCTCCTTGTTTTACTTTTCCTGATGATTTTAAAGCAATATCTTTTTTATTAGTTACAACGAGCATCGTTGTTAAATCATAGCCTTCTTGTTTAATTAAATCTCGATCAACCTTTATAATTGGCTGTCCAGCTAATACGTGATCTCCTTGTTTAGCTAAGACATTGAACCCTTTTCCTTTTAGATTGACTGTATCAATTCCAATATGTACAAGCAGTTCTGTACCATCATTTGTAGTAATGCCAAAGGCATGTCCAGTTGGAAATAGAACACTTAATACTCCATTGGCTGGTGATGTTATAAAGTCATTTTCTAAATGGAAGGCTACACCTTCACCTAATGCAGGCCTATTTTAAACAAGAATGATCATTAATAGAACATAAACAAACAATGAGAAGATCATTGTTAAAGAACTCATCATGGCACAAAGCTTTTCTTGTGCTTTAAGTTCTGTCGCAAAAATAATAGTAGCCCCTGCAATTGGTGCAAAGATGGCAATGATCAATGTTTTCTTTAGTAATGGATCAAGTGGAAGAATCATGAATAATCCAGTAAATACTAAAGATAAGAATAAACGAGATACAAAGATCTTGAACATGCCTTTACTAAATGCTTTATCAATAACAAACTCTAATTGAAGTCCAACCATGAACATCATCAAGAACATATTGGCACTTGCTGCAGGAGAAATAAGTGTAATAAATATTTTAGGTAATGTGATATGAAAGATTGATAAAAGCAACAATACAAAATATGTATCTACTGGTATGGCACTTAATAATCTTTTAATGATTGCTTTTATATCTGTCTTATTAGAAGCATCAAGTACACTTGATGCATAAGCGGCACTGCCACCAAGGCAGATAATGGAATTTCCAATATCAAACATAGCCAGATAACCAATAGCAGTGGATGGCAGAAAAGTAAGACAGAAAGGAATTGCAAGATTACCAATAGAAAAGCCTGAACAGTTTAATATGTAGGATGCCTGTGCCTCGCGTGTTTGCTTATGCCCTGTAATATATTTACCAAAGAACATGGCGATAATGTTTGTAACTAATCCTATAAATAATGCGATAATCATCCAATAGGAAAATGTAGCGCCATTGAAACCAACAATCAATGCACAAGGCAGTGTAAATGTCATGACTATATTTCCAATGAAGTTCCCATCACCTGATACGAGTTTCATCTTCTTGCTCATATATCCTAATATGATACATACAAAAAAACTACATGCTGTTAAAATAACATCAAACATGATCCTCACCTCACCTTTATTATAATAAACATGATAACTGCTTCTAAGAAAAACAAGACAGTTATAAAAAGTCATTATTTTGTCATTTATGTTCTATTTGATATAATGAGCATGCAAAGATAAAAACGCAATGTACATGTACTAGAGTCGGTAGGTAGCCCGTCCGTCCCATCTTTATAATGGGGTAAGTAACCCTCCCTCCTTGGGTTGTCCATTCTTTGTATTTTCTAAATAAGGAGGAATACAAAGTGCAGACAAGATGTAAACTGACAGTGTTTTTTGAATCTCCCTTTTGGGTAGGTATCTTTGAACGTATTGAAGATGAACAATTGACGGTCTCTAAAATCACCTTTGGTAGTGAACCGAAAGATAATGAAATCTATGATTTTATTATTCATCGTTTTCATACTTTACGATTTAGTTCACCTGTTGATGTCAAAGAGAAGAAGAAAGTCATCAATCCTAAACGTAGAATACGACTTGTAAAAAAACAGATGAAAAATGCTGGTGTGGGAACAAAATCTCAGATGGCTTTAAAGAAGCAGTTTGAAGAAAATAAGCTTCAGCATCGTCAAGAGAAAAAGAAGTTAACTCATATGAAGAAGCAACATCAGTTTGAATTGAAGAAACTTAAAAAGAAACAGAAACACAAGGGACATTAACTCTACACAAAAAGCGATCATGATTATACATGATCGCTTTTACAGGCTGTTGACAAAATGGACATTTTGTCGACGGCCTTTTTTGTATCTTGTTTTGTTTACATCAATTTGACCATATATCAGGCAAAAAGGTGGGATATCCTCCCTAGAGGACTCCCACCAGCTTCTTAACTTCATCACTCTGGTGCTCAAAGTAATGATGGTAATGTAAAGATAACCAATTCGGGTGGTTAGAATTTGGCCAATATTGGCCAGATCTGATCATTCGATTTGTTATCTTTTTTCATTTATACTATGACTTCTACAAAGCATACAGGAGGTCATAGTAATGGAA
>NZ_JAGBIX010000078.1:0-12097 GCF_017934775.1 Kandleria sp.
CTCCTGTATTCAATTGCGCAGTTGGCAGACCGCACAATCATTATACAGAGGGGATTTTATCATTTACAATACCTTTACCACTTCACTGAAGTCTTAAAACAACCTCACAGCATAGCTGTGGGTTTTATTGTTTTACAAAAATAAAGCAGGCCTTAGCCTGCTTTACTCTTTAAATAATGTACCCGAACCTTCATTAGAGAAGATTTCAATCAAGATAGAATGTGGAATACGTCCATCAATAATAACTGCTTTTCTTACTCCATTATTAAGAGCATTGGTAATACAGTCCACTTTTGGAATCATTCCTCCAGCAATTACACCCTTTTCTTTTAGCGTGTTGACATCATCAATTGTCACTGATGAAATCAATGACTGTTCATCATCTTTATCTTCTAATAAGCCAGGAATATCACTGACTACAAGAAGGTTCTCTGCATTTAATGCTGCTGCAATCGCTGCGGCAGCAGTATCTGCGTTAATATTGTAAGAATGACCTTCTTCATCCATTCCGACACTTGCAACTACGGGGATATAATCTTTTTCTAGAAGATCCATCAATACTTCTGCATTAACTTCTTCAATTTCTCCTACATACCCAAGTTCTTTATCAGCACATTTAGCCTTCAATAGCATATTATCTATACCTGAAAGGCCTACGGCCTTATTGCCGTGCGTATGAATTCTTTTAACAAGGTTCTTATTGACTTTACCAGCCAATACTTCCTGTACAATTTCTATTGTTTCTTCATCGGTATATCTTAAACCGTTAATAAACTTTGACTCTTTATGCGCTCTTTTTAATGCATTATTGATTTCAGGTCCTCCTCCATGTACAAGGATGACATGAATGCCAACAAGGTTCATTAGACAGACATCATTGATGACATTATCAATAAGCACTTCATTAACCATTGCATTACCACCATATTTCACAACAACGATCTTATCGTGATATTCCTGCATATAGGGTACAGCTTCTGATAAAATCTGCGCTTTTAATACAGCATGCTGCGTCATAAAATCTCCCCCTATGTTCTATAGTCTCCGTTGATCTTTACGTAATCATATGTAAGATCACAGCCCCATGCTGTGGCATCATGATCTCCATCATGTAAATCAATATGAATATCTATTTCATCTTCATGTAAAATAACAGCTGCTTCATCTTCAGAGAAGGCTACACCTGCTCCTTCTTTGCAGACAAGGATTTTTCCCTTACTTGATGATAATGAAACCTCTACCTGATTAATATCAAATGACGCATCACTATAGCCAATAGCACATAAAATACGTCCCCAGTTTGCATCTTCACCAAACATTGCTGATTTAAACAATGATGAAGTAATAACTGACTTAGCTACAATACGCGCATCCTTGATGCTTCTTGCATGATTAACATGGCAAGTCAAAAGCTTTGTAGCCCCTTCTCCATCTTTAGCAATTCCTCTTGATAAAGATTCACAGATAGAATACAAGGCATCTCTTACTTGATGATAAGCACTATCTTTTAATACAATCTTATCATTGCCAGCCATGCCATTGCACATAACAACGAGCATATCGTTAGTTGAAGTATCTCCATCCACAGATACCATATTGAATGTTTCATCAACAATCTCACGTACCATTGGTTCAAGAAGATCTTTTGAAATATTGATATCAGATGTAACAAACGCAAGCATAGTTGCCATGTTAGGATGAATCATTCCTGATCCCTTAGCAATAGCACCAATATGACAAGTGTGTCCATCGATATCAAATTCTACAGCGTATTCTTTCTTGACTGTATCAGTTGTCATAATAGCATTAGCTGCATCATCTGATCCTTCATCATGAAGTGATGAAACCAATTCTTTCATGTGATTCTTAAATGGATCAAGTGTCATCTTTTCACCGATGACTCCAGTAGATGCAACAATGATATCTTCTTCATTAAGAGATAATTCATCAGCTACAAGCTGACATGTCCCTTCTGCAATTTCAATACCATTATCATTGCATGTATTAGCATTCCCGCTATTACAGATGATAGCTTGTGCTACACCATTTTTTAAATGGTTCTTTGTAACAAGAAGCGGAGCTCCTTTTACTTTATTTTGAGTGTAAGTTGCTACACTTACGCATGGTTGATCTGAAACGATAAGTGCCAGATCTTTTTTTGTTTTGCTTTTTCCTCTTATATTAGCAATGACACCTCCGGCTTTAAAGCCGAGAGGTGCACAAATGCCGCCTTCAATATTTTTCATGATATTCCCCCTAGAAAGATGGCCCTACCATCTGTAAGCCAGTCTCTTCTGGTAATCCATACATAAGATTCATATTCTGAATAGCCTGACCAGCTGTTCCTTTGATCATATTGTCAATTGTAGAGGCAATAATCAATGTATGGTCCCTTTCGTCCATATGCAATGAAATATGACAATCATTGGTGTATGTGACAAATTTCAAGTCTGCGTTCTTTCCTAATGGAAGCACATGGACAAATCTTTCATTTTGATAAGTTTCCTTATAGATTTTATAGATTTCATCTAAATCCTTATCGACTTTCACATAAATAGTAGACACGATTCCTCGATTAACAGGAAGAAGATGAGGTACAAAAGTCACTGTGACTTTTTTATCAGCCATAAGACTTAATTCCTGTTCAATTTCTGGTGTGTGACGGTGATTGCCAGCCTTATAAGGATGGAATGATTCGTTCGTTTTTGTAAAATGTGTATCTTCCGTAAGCTTCTTTCCTGCTCCGGTAGTTCCTGAGGCTGAATTAATGATAATATGGTCTGACGCATTCAAATGATGCGAAAGAAGTGGATATAGACCGAGGCATACGCTTGTTGGATAACAGCCAGGATTGCCGATTATACTTGCTTGTTTAATGGCATCTCTGTGTAATTCAGGCAGGCCGTATACTTGTTTTTGGTGAAGGTCTTTATCTTTATATTCCCCTTTATACCATTCTTTATAATCTTCTTCATTGTGAAGACGGAAGTCGGCACCAAGATCGACGAACTTCTTTCCCTGTTCGTCGCACATCTTGGCATATTTTTCAGATAATCCTGATGGCAAACCAGCAAAGATGATATCTGCTTTTTCAATAACTTCTTCATCACTCACAAATGTTAAATCACAATGTTCATAATAGGAAGGATAGAGATCAGATACTTTTTGTCCCAATGCACTTCTTCCTCCTACTGCAACAACTTCACAGTTGGGATGAGACAGCAATAATCTCAATGTTTCATTGCCGGCATATCCGCTTGCGCCAATGATACCTGCTTTAATCATGGTAATCTGACACCTTCTTTTCAATTCTTTCAATATTTTCCTTTTCTACCTTTGAAGAAGGCCCCCCGACGACTTGTCTGCTATTCAAGCATGTTTCTAATGCAACAGCATTATATACATCTTCTTCAAACATATTATGGAACTTCTTATATGTATCCAATGAAAGTGATTCTAATGTTTCATTGTTTTCAATACAATAGGCTACTAGCTGTCCAGTGATCTTATAAGCATCTCTGAATGCTAGTCCTTTCTTTGTTAAATAGTCTGCGCAATCAGTGGCGTTGATAAATCCTCTTGCGGCAGCTTCTCTCATTTTTTCTTTATTGACATTCATTGTATCTAGCATTTCAGTGAATACTGGAAGACATAATTTTACCTGATCAATCGCATCGAAGAGGTTTTCTTTATCTTCCTGCATATCTTTATTATATGCGAGAGGCAATCCTTTCATCATTGTCAATAGAGTAGAGACATCTCCGATGACTCTGGCACTCTTTCCTCTTACAAGTTCAGCGATATCTGGATTTTTCTTTTGCGGCATAATCGACGAACCAGTAGCAAAAGCGTCATCTAGTTCAATGAACTTGAATTCCCAAGAGCACCAGAGAATAATTTCTTCTGAGAAACGTGAGAGATGCATCATTATTAGTGCCAATGCATTGGCACATTCAATGGCGTAATCACGATCTGATACACCATCTAATGAGTTGTACATAATATCGTTCATTCCTAGCTCTTCAGCTACAAAATGACGATCTAGTGGATAAGTGGTAGTCGCAAGGGCTCCACTTCCTAATGGTGATACATTGACTCTTTTATCAATGTCTTTTAATCTGTCCATATCTCTTAAGAACATGGATGCATATGCCATCAAGTGATGGGCAAACGTAATTGGCTGTGCTCTTTGAAGATGGGTATATCCTGGCATGATGGTTTCTAGATGCTGAGAAGAAATCTTAGTCAATGTAAGAACCATATCTTTCAAGAGAGACTGTAGTTCTTTAATTTCATCATGAACATAAAGACGTAAGTCTAATGCCACCTGATCATTTCTTGAACGACCTGTATGAAGTTTCTTTCCTGAAACAGGATATCTTTTTGTAAGTTCTGCTTCAATGAACATATGAATATCTTCTGCGTTAGGATCAAATAGAAGCTTTCCTTCTTCTATTTCATGAAGAATATCATTGAGTCCTTTATAGATTTCATTATATGCCTGTTCATCAATGATCTTCTGTTTCATCAGCATCTTTGCATGTGCCAATGATCCACGTATATCCTGTTTATACATTCTACAATCAAAAGAAAGTGATGAGTTAAATGCATTTACATCCTCATTGATTTCTTTTGAAAATCTACCTGCCCATAATGCCATATTAATCCCCCTATGCTTTCTTTGCTTTAGCCTGTGCAATCATCTTGATTGGCAATCCGTAAAGGTTGATGAATCCTGCAGAATCTGCCTGGTTGTAATCTTCATCTTCACCAAATGATGCTGTCTGTTCAGAATATAATGTTGAATCAGAAGTCATACCTGCACCAATGATGTTTCCTTTATATAATTTTAACTTAACTGTACCATTAACATTTTCCTGAGTTTTATCTACGAATGCATTTAATGCTTCTGTTAATGGAGAATACCAGTATCCATTGTAAAGAATATCAGCTAATTCTAATGCAATCTTCTGTTTAAAGTGCTGTGTGTATTTATCAATAGTGATTTCTTCTAGATCAGCATGTGCTTTATAAAGAATAGTTCCACCTGGTGTTTCATACACACCTCTTGATTTCATACCTACAAGTCTGTTTTCTACCATATCGATAATACCGATACCGTTAGCGCCACCAACTTTATTTAATGCTTCAATTAAAGCGACACCATCCATTTTTTCTCCATTTAAGGCAACTGGAATACCTTTTTCAAATGTGATTTCAATATAAGTTGGCTTATCTGGTGCCTGTTCTGGTGATACACCTAATTCTAGGATTTCATCATACTTAGGTTCATTTGCTGGATCTTCAAGATCAAGACCTTCATGTGATAAATGCCATAAGTTCTTATCTTTAGAATAGTTTGTTTCTCTATTGATCTTTAGAGGAATATTTCTTGCTTCAGCGTAATCAATTTCATCATCTCTTGATTTAATATCCCATACTCTCCATGGTGCAATGATTGGCATATCAGGTGCAAATGCCTTGATAGCTAATTCAAATCTTACCTGGTCATTACCTTTACCTGTACATCCATGACAGATAGCGTCAGCACCAACTTCTTTAGCAACTTCTACAAGTTTTTTACCAATGATAGGTCTAGCTAAAGATGTACCTAATAAATATTTACCTTCATAAACAGCGTTAGCTTTGATAGCTGGGAAAATAAAGTCTTCTACGAATTCTTTCTTAAGATCTAATTCAATATACTGAGATGCACCTGTTGCTAAAGCTTTAGCTTCAAGTCCATCTAATTCATCTTTCTGTCCAACGTTTGCTGCTACAGCGACAACTTCACATCCGTATGTCTCCTTAAGCCAAGCGATAATAATTGATGTATCTAATCCTCCACTATATGCAAGGACTACTTTCTTAAATGTTTTTTCCATAATATATTCTCTCCTTTTTCTTTACTTTCTATTTATGTTCTGCATTTCTCCATTCGCCGTACTTTCATCTTAATCCCCCTAAATATACAAAAAACGTCTCCAGATTACTCCAGAGACGCCAATAGACGCGGTACCACTCTCGTTAATATCAATAGATATTCCCTCTTGTTCTTAACGCGAACTAACGTTTCATCCTACTGATTTCAGACGAACACTCGCGAGTGCGTTTTCACCTATTTCCATCTAACAGCCTTCCACTCTGCGCTGTCTCGCTTGAGACTTCCGATAGGTTACTTTTCTCGGTCTTCGTTTTTGTGTATGGTGTTATATTAGCACATAAAAATAAAATGTCAAACACTTTTATCTAAAAATATAATTTTATTAGATTTTTGTCGTTTTATCGTAAAATAGAAGATAAAACAAAAGACTACTGCTGTAGTCTTTCATTTAGTGGTTATTATTCTTCTTCAACTTTTTCAAACTGATCTGGACCAACGCCACAGATTGGACATTCGTAGTCTTCTGGTAATTCGTCACCTTCATAGACATAACCGCATACTGTACAAACCCATTTCATAGTGTGTTTCCTCCTTCTTTATTAATAGGAATGATTCCTACTTATATAATATTCATATTATTTCTATCTTTCAAGAAATATGCTTCTATAATTATTATAAAGTTTATCATTTTAAAAAAAAGAAAATTCGCACATTACAAAAAAATAGCGAGACCTATTGGTCTCGCGCTTTTCTGTACTCGTCTACAAAATCAAGATGACATAAAGGATCATGACATTCATGACAATGTCCACCACATGATCCAATAGGATTCTTTTTATCAAAGAATCTACGATAGATAACATAAAGCAACCACAATCCAATTGCGATGCTTATTAGTATTGTAAATAACATCAATGCCACTTCCTTTTTTAATATAATAACATAAAACTGACTCCATGATAGACCATCTCACGGTACTAACAATTAAAGGGTGTATTAATTAATTAAAGAATATATCGGTGTGTGTAAATTATTGATATGAGGTGGTCTATCACAGAGTTAGTTATAACTCTGTGCAAGTATAGCCAAGCTGTCTCACTAACTCCATGTACTTCTGAGGGTTTGGTGGTTCATTGGTAAATATGTGTAGTGTCTTCTTAGAAAGATCTGCAATGGCATACTTGTTTTCTTGACTGTTGAAGGCATTAGTCAACTTGGTTGCACAGTTCTCACAGACCATGTCTTCTACCTTAAAGCAACAGTCATAGGAATAATGAGATGGGTTTGTATCGTTTGATTTTATTTTTTTAATAGTCTCACATTCCCCGCAGCAGCCGTTATTCTTTGTCTTGATGAATCGTCTTACTCCAAATACGAATAGGACGATCACCAAGAAAAGGATAATAAAGTCTATAGTATTCATACTACACTTCCAATGCGGCAGCTGCGCCTTTCGCCTTTGGAGCGGGTCTTACAACCATATAAATTGCGAAGAAGATAATAACAATGGAAATAATCTGTGTAAGACCAAATGAAGCTCCGTAGAATAGCCAGCTTCCCATATTATAGAAAACGAATGATAATGCGTATCCTAATACAACCTGATATAAGATTGCGAATACGCCCCACTTTTTATCACCCATTTCTCTCATGATTGCACCCATTGCAGCAGTGCAAGGAGGATCGAATAAGTTAAGAGTCATGAATGAGAAAGCAGCCATTGGCGTAAACAATGAAGCAATTCCTGCTTTTCCAGCTAATGTATCGACAATAGCTGGCGCTAATTCTTTTGCACCTTCTGCTACCAGAACAGCAACACCGCCCTGCCAGTTACCAAATCCTAAAGGTTTAAACAATGGTGCGATAAATTCACCAATTGATCTTAACATAGAATGAGCAACTTCTGCAGATTCACCATCAATATACTGCAATGACCAAGTATGGTTTCTTAAGAACCATAAGATAACTGCGAAAGTAAAGATGATTGTACCAGCTTTAATTACATATTCTTTAGCTCTATCCCATACTCTTAACAGGACAGTCTTAACTTGTGGAACATGGTAAGCAGGAAGTTCCATAACGAATGGTGCAACTTCACCTGCAAAAGCTCTTGTTTTCTTTAAAGCAATACCAGATAAAATGATGATAGCCATTCCTAAGAAATACATTGCTGGTGCTAACCACCACATTTCTTTAAAGAATGCTGCAGTAATAATAGTAATGATTTCTAATTTAGCTGAACAAGGGATAAATGTCGCTAACATGATTGTCATACGACGATCTTTTTCATTTTCAATAGTTCTTGTTCCCATGATGGCTGGTACACCACATCCTGCTCCAATGAGGATTGGAATAAATGATTTACCAGATAAACCAAATTTACGGAAGATTCTATCCATGATAAAGGCAACACGTGCCATGTATCCTGAATCTTCAAGGATGGAAATAAATAAGAAGAGAATAAGAATCAATGGTAAGAATGTTAATACAAATCCACAAGTATTAATGATACCGTTGACGACTAGATCAGTGATCCATGAATTAACTCCTAATGATTTTAATAGCCCTTCTACAAAAGGCATAATCCATTCTCCAAAGAGTGTTTCTTCAACCCAGCCTTGAGCGATACCACCAATATCGATAGTAGCTTTAAACATTAAAGTCATAATAACCGCAAAGATTGGCAAAGCAAGAATTCTGTTTGTAACAATCTTATCGATCTTATCAGAAAGACTAGCTTGTGTACTTGATTTTCTAGTAACACAATCATTAACGATGTTGCTGATATATTCATATCTTGTAGTTGTGATGATTGATTCAGCGTCATCATCTTCATCGTCTTCTATCTTCTTGATGTTTTTTTCATATTTAGCTAATAAAGAAGAAAGATTTAATTCATTAATAACCTTTTCATCTCTTTCAAACACCTTTACCGCAAACCATCTTTTCATACGCTGATCTACGTTAGATAATTCAGATTCGATAGATTTGATTGTAGAAAGAAGTGGACCTTCATATAATTCTGGTCTATTCAATACTTTCTTATTGGCAATAGAAATTGCTAATTCTGCAACTTCTCTTGAACCTTTTCCTTTTAATGCAGAAATAGGCATCACATGACATCCTAGCATTTTTTCTAATGCATTCATGTCAATATGGTCACCATTCTTTTCGACAAGGTCCATCATATTGACAGCGACTACCATTGGTAAACCTAATTCTAGTAGCTGTGTTGTTAAGTAAAGGTTACGTTCAATGTTTGTACCATCGATAATATTAATGATGGCATCAGGTTTTTCATTGACAAGATATCTTCTAGAAACAACTTCTTCCATAGAATATGGAGATAAAGAGTAAATACCAGGTAAATCCTGAATAATGACATCCTTATGTTTCTTAAGTTTACCTTCCTTCTTTTCTACTGTAACACCAGGCCAGTTCCCTACATATTGAGAACTTCCTGTTAAATCATTAAATAATGTTGTTTTCCCGCTGTTTGGATTCCCAGCTAATGCTATTTTCATAAATACGCTCCCTTTTTGTTAGTTAACACTAACCTAACATTAAAAATAATTGTCGCTTATGCGACTTCGATTAATTCTGCTTCACTTTTTCTAATTGAAAGCTCATATCCTCTTACATTCAATTGAATCGGATCCCCTAATGGTGCTACTTTTACAACTTTGACATCAGCGCCCTTGATGAGCCCCATATCCATGATACGTTTTTTAGTAGCTCCTTTTCCATGCAGTTTTACTACCTTGCATGCATCTCCTATTGAGATGTCCTTTAATGTTTTCATGTATATTTCCCCCTTAAACCAATACACGTTTTGCCATTGTTGCATCTAAAGCAACACGGCTTTCTTTGACTTGAAGAATCACACTGTTTCCGGATTTGCTGACAACTTTAACAGTGGATCCTTCTACAAATCCAAGCTCGTTAAGATGATTTCTGATCAAATCCTTTCCTTTAATCTTACGTACTGTTACAACTTCATTTTCATGACATAAGTTAATTGGCATCATGTTCATCTCCCCTCAGTTAGATGCTTCTAACTATTTCAAAGTTAGTTTAACTTAACTTTAATAAAATGTCAATCGTTTTCTATAAATCAAATCGCTCGTATTTGATTTTATTTATGATATAATGTCGTATGAGGTGAAATTAAGATGAGTGAATCAACTGAAATGTATCTTGAATCTATTCTAGTAATCCAGAAGAGAAAAGGTGTAGTGCGTTCTATTGATATTGCGCATGAATTGAATTTTTCTAAGCCTACTATCTCTCAACAGATCAAACGTCTCAAATCACTTGATTATATTAATGTGAATGAGCATAATATTATCTCATTAACTGATAAAGGTATGGAAATAGCTTCTATGATCTATGAAAGACATAATGAGCTATCACGTATTTTTAGATATATTGGTATTCCTGAAGATGTTGCTACAGAAGATGCATGTCGTGTGGAACACTATATTTCTCCTGAGACTTTTGAGGCCTTGAAAAATTATTTTGATCCGCTTATTAATAAAAAATAAAAACACGCCTAAGCGTGTTTTTTTATACGAGACTGAATCCTAAGAAACTTGCTGCCATCATGATGCATCCTGCCAAAAGTACACCTAGCATACATGCAGCGATTGTTTGCTTGAAGTCCATATCAAGAATACTTGCCGCAAGTGTTCCTGTCCATGCACCAGTTCCTGGTAGTGGGATTCCCACAAATAACAATAATGCTACAAATGTTCCTCTTCCTGCTTTTTCTGTTAGTTTCTTGCCGCCTTTTTCTCCTTTTTCTAGGCACCAAGTAAAGAATTTACCAATGACTTTCTTGTCTTTTCCCCATTCAAGAATTTTTCTTGCAAATAAGTAGATAAATGGCACTGGCAACATGTTACCGATAATACAGATAATATAAGATTGAACTAATGGTAATCCTAAGAACTGTGAATAGGGAATTGCTCCTCTTAATTCAACGATAGGTACCATGGATATAAGAAATAACTGAATATATTTAATTAACATCTATTCATTCTCCTTTTTTCTAACGAGTATTATCATATATGAAAAAAAGTCCTTTTAAAAGGGCTTTTTATTATTTTTTAATATTCCTTGAAGTTTTCTCTTATTCTTTCTATATCATCATTGACACTTAGACAGAACATCTAACAAAGACTTTTCCTTTTAATGAAAGTTCGTTCATTTTATCAAGCCAGCTTTTTGAATAGTTGCCGCTTCCTGCTATTGTGCACCAGTTGCAATAATGACAACTTTTTTCCTCCTAGAAATATAAAAGGACGCTCACACGTCCTTTTATATTTAAGATCTTATCGTATGTTCCATCTTTTTAAGATTTTCTAACCCTACCATTGACATAAGTGAAGTGTCTTTAATAGAAATAAAGAACTGCTTAACAATACTTGGCAGCATTGTTCGAATGGCTTGAGGAATCCCAAAATATACAATCAGAATCTAAACAAGCATTGGTGTCCCTCTAATAATCTCAAGATAGACTTTTGCGATTCCCCTTAAGATTGCCATTACTATATTTATTTAAAATAAAAACCCCTTTTAAAAGGAGTTTTCAATAATCGTTTTCCAATTTTCAATAAGTCTTTCCATCGAGTAAGTGGCATTAGCAGGTGATGTAGAAGGTAGAACTTCAGCTTTGATCTTAGTAGATGATTCCTGATAGATATGATAATAACGATAAGATGCTTTCCCATTACAGATAATACGTTTAATCTGTGTACTTTCAATTAATCCAGCTATATCATTAGGAACAACATCCTGGATGGAATCATCAGCACTGTTGACAATAGTACAGGAGTGAATGGTATCCCATAAAGCAATATGATGTTCTAGCAGCATTTTTCTTTTTTCTTCATTGGTTACTGGTTCATCACATTCCAACAACTGTGCCATCATTTTCCAGAATCTATTTCTAGGATGACCATAATAGAACTGCACTTCTCTTGATTTTACAGAAGGAAAACTTCCTAATATAAGTATCTCACATTGTTCATCTACAATAGGAGCAAGTGGGTCAACTACCACGCACCTAAGGGTACGTGGCTTGCGACTCCCCTGTAGTTCGTTGCAATAACTCCTACATTTTGTCGGTGTAACTTCCGTGGGGTCGCATCATGGGACGGTTGACACCGCCCCTTACGACAAAGATTTACTCTGCCGTAACTGTATCAGGTA
>NZ_JAGBIX010000079.1:0-29434 GCF_017934775.1 Kandleria sp.
TAATTGCAGGCATCAGAATAAACAGACATGGTTTCATCAAGTAAGGCCTTACTGTCTGCATTAACGGATATCTGAATTTTAGCCGTAACTGTCATTTTTTCCATAATGTACCTCACCACCATTTCACTAAATATATGATATAATAATCATTAGTGAAAATCAATTATTTGTAAGGAGATTTTTACATAGATAATCAAGTTAACAATACTACAACAGAAACATCAGAGAAGTTAGCATTTACACTATCTGATTACGAAAGTTTTGTAGAAAATGGTGGTTGCATATATACAGACTGCTTTGAGTGCGAATATCACGCAGAATGTGATAATTTCGCAGAGTATTAAGGTACGTATCCTATGGATAGCAGATATAACCATCGCAACAGGCGTAAATATAGCCTGAAAGTACATATCGTTCTTGTTACCAAGTACCGCAAACAGATACTCAAAGGTGCTATCGCTGACGATGTAAAGCAAGAGATATACGATATCTGTAATTCGAAAGGTTACGGTATTATAGCTATGGAAACCGACAAAGACCATATACATTTCCTGATAAGCTACGATACTACAAATAGAGTATGCGACATAGTAAAGCTGATTAAACAACAGACCACGCATTATCTATGGCAAAAGTATCCAAACTTCTTATCTAAGTGTTATTGGAAACATAAGATATTTTGGTCAGACGGTTACTTTGCTTGTAGTATAGGCGAGGTATCATCAGATACTATACAAAAGTATATCGAAACCCAAGGTTAATGACTACGAATTTACAAGGCTCCTACCACCGCCCAAGGGCAGTGGGTTTCCGCCTACGACAACCGAAAGGATTCTATTTATGAATCTGCTTATCTCTTCTTGTTGACATGGGCAACCATCCTTGTCATGTATTTCCTTGGCAATACGCGTGAAGCGATATTTAATAAATGACCTGACAGGCCGTGAATCGCTATGTAGCGATTGGCCAATAATGACTTTACGCCATATTTCGCAACTTCGTTTGCGCTTGCTGGAGGAAAATACTTCCACATTACTGAATCTTTCAGATGTGCTGTTTTCATAAATTTTGTTTTAGTAGGACCAGGACAAAGACATGTGACACTTACGCCATAGTCTTTTAGTTCTTCGTGTAGTGCTTCTGAAAAGGAAAGTACAAACGCTTTTGTAGCATAATAGATGGACATATAGGGACCTGAGGTGAATGCCGCAATGGAGGCTACATTCAGGATTTTCCCTTCTCCTCTTTCTTTCATTTCATTGCCTACATAGTAACAGAGTTTCATCAGCGCTTCGATATTTAATCGTACCATATCTTCTTGTTTTTTATAGTTGGAATCAAGAAAAGCACCTGAATCTCCAAATCCTGCATTGTTAAAGAGAACATCTATTTTTTCTTCTTTTATTATTTGAAGTAGATCATCACAATGTTCAATTAAATCACATTCAATGATTTTCGCATTTTCATATTGTTCTCTTAGTTCTTCTAGCTTCTCCTTGTTTCTTCCTACAAGAATAAGATCATATCCCTTATTAGAAAAAACACGAGCTGCTGCTTCTCCGATGCCACTTGTTGCACCGGTAATTAGTACATTTTTCATATTAGATTAATACACCTTCTAGATGATCCATTTCATGCTGAATAATCTGGGCAGTAAAACCCGTATATGTCTTTATTTTCTTTTTAAAGTTTTCATCAAGATAAGATACCTTGATTTTCTTATAACGGAAAGTATCTTTGGCCTCTTCATGAGGATGTGACAAGCATGATTCTTTTGTCGCATACTTCCCTTCTTCTTTCATGATAATGGGATTATACATAATTTGTATTTTCTCATTATCTACAAATGCAATAACAGCCTTATTGACACCAATCATGTTGGCAGCCATGCCAACACATGTTCCTTTTTCAAAATAATAGTAAGAAAGCGTATCATATAGATCACTAGCTACCTGCCCATCATCATTTGTTGCTTTGGCTGCTGTTCTGCTTAATAAAAACTGATCTGTAACTATTTCCTTAATCATCCGTCCACCTTCAAATAATATTTATAATAATATCTGATTCTAAGTAAATCAAAAATTCTCATCAATTGATAATTGAATTGAATGCCATCATATTTTCCAAGAACATAAAGCATATGATTAGCTTTATGATCACCGTAGGCATCTATTTTTCTGTTTTGTGTAATGATGACTATATTAGAGCGTTCAATATAGGCATCTTCAAGACAATGATCACTTCTCTTCATCGTACGTCCTGTCTGGGTTAAGAAGAAGACAATGTCATCTTCATAAAATTCAAAGGTTTTATCATTATGATGATATTCAACAACCTCTTTCCCTAAGTTTATTAAGTCTGTCTGGAAATCTACAGCTAGACAGCTTGGGAAATGTGAACCAATGATAACGATACGATTAGCTTGATAAATTTCATCTACGATATCATCAATTTCTTTAAGAAACTCAGCTTCATTCATTGTTAATTGTAGATCTTTAAAATAATCTCTTAACTGTAAGCCAATCATTCTTAACTGAATTTCATTGTTTCTCAATTCTTTTTCAGAAACCATCTGGTCTCTAAAATCATTGAATGACTTAAAACCTAAACGGCGATAGAACATTTCTACATCTTCTTTATGAAAAGCACCTTCTATGCAGACATCATCAAGGGTATAACAGCCGATTTTTGTATATCTTTTAACAATGAACATGCCAATGCGATACATGACATCATCTACAAGTGCTCCATTAAGAAACTTTAATATTCTAGATAAAACTATATCCATATGTTCACCTTCTTTCACATATTATATTATAGCATTACTCCTTTTCAATTTATCAACAATTTCTTGGCATTAAAAAACTTCTCATTATGAGAAGTTTAACAATTCTGTAAGCATACATCCTTTATCAATTTTGTGACACATTGTTCTTTTTGCACATTCATAACGTTCAAACTGCTTTTTCGCATTTTTAAGATTGCCATATACTTTCCAGTATCCTACATACTTACATTTTTTATGATTAATAAAGCAATTGACATCATAAAGTGGATATCCTAGAAAGATGCCGATTTCATGGGGAAAAGAATCACTCATCAAATTGCATTTTAATCTTCCTAGTGTCGCATGAAGGCAATTGGTAGGATAATGTCGTTCATGAAGAAATAGCTTAATCTCCTTTTTAGAAAGAAGATATTTTAATTGATTATAGTGGTAAAGATAAATGAGTAATCTATTTTGCTTGTTTTTTAATATCATCAAAGATAACTGATATGTTCTTAGACTTCTATTAAAATATCTTATACATTCCTGATAATTCTCTATTTCACGTTTATCAATCGCAAAAAGACTTGCAACTTTTAGATGGGATAAGGTTGGTGAACAATATGTCACAAGCTTCTTTTGAAAGAGTCTGTAGATTTCTTTCATATTACAAATTTAAAATCTTTTTAATAGCCTGAATATCTTCATCAGTGCCATCATTTTCTACATTGTAAAGTACTGGAACATCATACTGTTCACTAATAACTGTACCAGCTCCACAATAAGCTTCTCCATAGCTCTGATCTCCTGATACAATTACTCCCTTAAGATGATCAGAATGTACTGATAAGAAATCATCTACTTCTACAGGGACATCTCCATATCCATCTGTGTAAGTCAATAAGATAAAGTCTTCTGCAATATTCTCACTTCCATCTTCAATACGTAAAGCTGAATCAATCAATCCTAATTTCTCGATAATTGACTCTACATTACCAGTTCTTGATGCAAATACTGTTTTCATCTCTGTTCCTCCTTAGTTAGTTAAGACTAACTATATATTACGCTTCTTAGTTAGTTTTGTCAAACTAATAAAAAGAGAAGACTTATTGACTAAGCTTCTCTTTATAAGTATTTACATCTTCTGATAAGGCGGCTTTCTTCTGGATATTTAACTGAGTGTGATAATCTCCAAGAAGAGCAGTCATTAATGATGACATATCCCCTTTATTGAAGATATGTTCTTTTGCGACATATTCATGATGATGGATTGTATCTTCAAAAGCGAAGATAACCATTTCATGAATAAAGGCTTCTCTTATCGCATTTAATATTTCTCCACCATAATTGATATCAAAATAATACTGGCAGTTTTCAATAAGCTTTTTGGCATGACTTTCAGTAATATTAGGATATAATCTTACATTCTTATATGATCCGTATTTCAATAGTTTTCCAGACATTTCGGTGATGGCAGCTATATGAATCTTACGGTCCTGACAGGCTTCTACGAGTTCATTTAGTTTTTCTATCTGGTCTGAATTTGTGAGAATGACAATGTCTTTCTTTTTATCATTCTTCTTGAAGTCATAGATCATACCTAACTCTTTAACCATATCTTGAGAAGCCCCTAATTCAATGAGCTTACGATATGCTTCTGGTTTTTGGACAAAGATTTTCTTTGTGCTAGTAGATTCTCCTGAAAGAATGACTTGCATATTGCCAGGAATTTTATCATAGATATCTTCCTGCCAGAAAAGAACATCTTCTCTTTGTCTATTAGGCATTCTTTGTGATACAAAGAATGGATGAGAAAGAGAGGTAAAGTAGATTGGCTGAGAGGCCATTCCCATTTTTTCTAAGAAGAAGATTGTAAACTCTACAATGTTCTTAAATAGTTTTATCTGATTATTTTCTAGATCATTGTAGATGATATCTTTAGTAATAAAGTTTTCAGTGATAACTTCCTGTCCTTTTTCATTATAGTAGGCTCTCATGACCCTACCAATCTTATGGAAGAAAGATGTCTGGGCATACTTTCTTCCTTTTAGATCATAGTGATCAGTTACGCATACTTTACCGTTTTCATCTAAATAATCAACATCTTTGATGTATCTTTTATGAGTTGGCTGATGATAGAAGATTCTTCCTCTTAATCTTGATCCTGCATAGATTTTTCCTTCACTCATAGTAGATTGAATACGGTCATAATGACGCATTGGCAATTTATTAAAATAAAGTGGTTCTCCTTCATCACTAGTAAAGACTAGATTCTTAAAAGGTGAGAAAATATCATCTGGCAATGTACCATCATAGTGCATACATACTGGAATGACATCATCATGTGTCTGTCTTAATGAATAAAGAAGGTCTTTGGCTAACTGGTTATATTCTTCAAATAATAATATCATAGCTGATCCTCCAAAAGATTTTTCCATTTTTTAGCGATTTCTTCATCTAGATATTCTTTGGCGATATCATAGGATGCCTGATGGAAATCAGGATGATCTTCTTCATAATATTTTACAATAGCTTCACTTAATGAAGAAATACAAGCATGCGTATCATAGGCATCATAATCTACAAGATAGCCATTATTTTTAATAAAAGTCTGGTTTCCATAAGGTACATCATATCCTATTAAGGCGCATCCTGAACCAACTGCTTCTAATAATGTCAAACCAAACCCTTCTGATCCAGAGGCACTAATATAACAGTCATACTGTTTGAATACTTCATCAAGGTTCTGATGTCCTCTTAAACGAATATAGGAATTGGCATTGTAGTCAGTGATTAATTTTGTTAATCGATCTTTTTCTCCACCTTGACCATAAATATCAAATACTAGCTGAGGGATTTTTTCATGAGCTTTTACGACTGCATGAATAAGGTGATCAATATTCTTCTCCGTTGCTAGTCTTGAAGCTGTCATTAAATGGTAAGGTTTTCTTTCTCCTACTTTAAGTTCCTTAAGACTTCCTACCGGAATGGTTTCAATACGAGGAGTGGCATCATAATACTTCTTAAACTGTGCTCTTAGTGTTTCTTCTTGTCTTTTTGTAGATGAAAGAAAGAAACTTACATCTTTATGATGGTTAAATGAATATTCATAATAATTATTCCATAGAATATTATGTTCATCAGTTGATTCTTTATTATAATGTTCAGCATGAATGACAACACCCAATTTAGCATCACCTATCGCCTTAAAGATTGCTGATTCCATTCCTGTATTACGATCTTCAATGACTACATCATCTTTTGTAAAGTGAAGCTGCTTTAAAAAATAGCCGATAAAATCTTCTTTATTGTAGAAGAAATGTTCGTTTACACGATAAATGGAATCATCCCCATTAATATATTCATCAAGACCAATGCTGCCATCTCTATTATAAAAACAGCGACGATAAAGGTTGGCTTTATTATCATGAGGAACATAGTACTCAGTAAATGCTCTTTGACTTGTAAAGAAATCTTTTCTTATAAGACAGCCATCTGATACACATTCTACTCTATGAATATAGCGATGATCTCTTGTCAAATAGGCACACATATAACTGTTGTTTGGGAAAGAATAAATGATTTTGTTTCCATCTTCTTTTTTCTCAAAAGGAAGAGTGAACGTTTTTTCAAAGCGTTCTTCACTCATTGTCGTTGGTTCAATAGGCATATCAGTAAAATACTGATAAAGCCAGATGATCTCATCATCCTGAAAACCAATATTCTTTGTCATATGTTCAATATTTTCATATTGAAACATATCCATAAAAATAAACTTTGCCTTAAATCCTAATTCTCTTAATACTTTAGCTCGATATGCTTGCGCATATTCTACACCACTGCTCGCCCATCCTATTCCTAAATTGATATTGTAAATACTCATTGTATCACTCCTATGGCAACATCACTGTGAATGTTCCTTTTTCTTCTTCTACTATACTGCTAAGCATAACATTTTTCATGATATTTTTTTTAGCATGATCCATCATTTTCTCAAAAGCACGGTAGGCTTCCTGATGATATTCAAAAATAATGTTTTTTTGTGAATATCTTCTCAGTCCGATTGTTGCTCTTAACTGTTCAAGATAATCAACTTGTTCAATCCATGCGTTATCTAACGCATTCAATATAGCAATACGCATAAACTGATTATATCTGTTGCTTTCTTCTAATTCTTTTTTCTTGCTTAAAAAGCACTCTTTTGCTAATTGAAGTAGTCCTTCTTTTTTATAAGAAAGCGTATCATCAATATGATATTCAATATGACTTAATATAAATCTTTGCATTTCATCTTTAGTTGGATCAGCAATAAAGAAGTCTTCGATATTTTCTTTGATGATGAAATTCATGAGTTCATCATAATCAATTTCATCATTAAGAAGACGATTACGTAATGTATAAATAATTGTTCTTTGTGCTGAAGTAGAACTATCAAATTCAAGTGTTCTATTACGTGAACGATAGGCTGAAATTTCATAGTTTTTTTGTGCCTGATCCATCATTTTTGTAATATGTTTTTTGGTAATCTCTTTAACGTTCTTATATGACTTTAAAGAAGGTGCACCATATTCTTTGATGATTTCATCATCTAAAGAAACAAAGAACTTGCTTGTCCCGGGATCTCCCTGACGTCCAGCACGCCCTCTTGCCTGCTTTTCTAATCGCTGATTTTCCATTCTGCCAATACCTAATACTAGCAGTCCACCTAATTGTTTCACTTCATCAGAAAGCTTGATATCCGTCCCTCTTCCAGCAATAGCTGTAGCGATTGTAACTGCACCTAGCTGTCCGGCATTCTTTATGATTTCTGCTTCTTTTGCGACATTGTAGGCATTTAATACATTATGGGCAATATGATGGTTAAGCAGTACACGGGAGTAGATATAGGACATTTCAATGGAACTTGTAACGACAAGTACGGGCTGTTTTTTTTCATGTGCACGAATCAGCCATTTCATTGATGCTTCGAACTGTTCTTCAAAGCTTCCGTAGTAGCTGTCTTTTAAGTCTTTTCTGGCAATTGGTATATGAGTGGGTATTTCAACGACATCTATATCGTAGACGGCCTTTATTTCTTTTCGATCTTCAATGACTGATCCACTCATGCCACTCTTTTTTTCAAACATGTTAAAGAATGCCTGATAAGTAATTGAAGCCATTGCTCTTGTTTCTGAAGAAGGATTTAGTCCTTCTTTTACTTCAATAGCCTGATGTTGACCACACTTGAGTTTCGTATTTTCTACCATACGTCCTGAGCTTTTATCTAGCAGCATGATCTTATTATCTTTTACGACATATTGCTCATCTCTTTTAAATAAGAAATGGGCTTTTAATGCAACATTGATATGTCTTAATACTTCATAATAATCTTTTGTATAAAGATTATTTACACCAAAAAACTGTTCTGCTTTCGTTATTCCTCTTGGTGTCAGCCATACTTGTCTATCTTCTTCTTCATAGTCCCCTTCTTCTAAGGTTCCAACAAAATAATCTGTGCTCTTATATAAATTTGACTGTACTCGTGGAGCACCTGATATGACAAGGGGCATATTAGCAGCATCAAGTAGAACGGAGTCTACTTCATCTATGACTACAAAGTAGAAATCTCGCATGCATTTATCTTCTTTATTGATACATAGATTATCAAGAAGATAATCAAAAGTTAATGCTGAATGGGTGGTATAGATAATATCTGAATGATAGATTTTCTTTTTCTCATCAGTATCCATGCTCTCCTTAGCATCTTCTTTTACACCAATACCAACTGTTAATCCAAGCCATTTATAGACTTGTCCCATCTCAAGAGCATCACGTCTTGCTAAATAGCCATTGCTTGTAATAAGAATAACTCCTTTTCCCGTAATAGCATTAAGATAGAGCGGCATAGTTGCTACTAAAGTCTTCCCTTCCCCAGTTTTCATTTCCGCAATTTTTCCTTTATGTAAAGCAATCCCTGCAAGAACCTGTACATCATAGGCATACATACCAAGAACTCTTCGAGATGCTTCTCTAATTGTCGCAAATGCTTCTGGTAAAAGATGATCTAATGATTCACCTTTCATATAGCGCCTTTTAAAAAGCACAGTCTGATGCTTTAATGTTTCATCGCTCATCTCTTTCATCTTATCAGAGTAGCTATTGACCTTTTTTAGCACTTTATTTAATTGTCTTAATGATAATTTATTTAATAATGATGCCATATAATCACTTCATTTTTTCTAAGATATATCGTTTGTCTGTAAATCTTTCTGTAAAATAACTATTCTCTTTACTCTTATAATCCACAACTTCTGATCGTGGATACTGTTTATGTAGCTTATGAGCTATTCGTCTAGAAACGGGTCCATATCCTATGAAAGTCAATTTTTTATATTGATTCATACTAATAACCTGATTAAATAGTTCACTTTCTTCTCTTCCTGGAAGAATAATAGGATGTTTTATCTTATCTAGTATATCTTTTGATGGATACTTTATAAGAGAAGCCTGTGGCTCTAGACAAAGTACTGTATATTCTTCTGCTTCTTCTAATGTAGAAATATATTCTTCTAGATAAAGATCAATACGTTCAAATACAATCTTATCCGCATTTCCTCTTAATAGCTGCATATCATAATAATAACAGTCTATTGGAAATGTGAAGGTGTCTTTATCTTTATTTGTCATAAAGAAAGAGACCAGTCTATCTCTTGTATCATAGAAATTGATTCTAATAAACCATCTATTCTTTGGAACTGATTCAATATATGAACGTATATGATATGTTCTCCCTGGTTCTAAAAATGGCAATAATGGCTCATTTTTTTCTTTTGAATAATCACTTATCATATGCCATTTCTTAATTGCGACTTCAGGAGGCATCATTTTATTTTCAAAGACGATTCTATAGTTATTGAGGGTTAGTGATGAACCATACAAGTATGTATCCATTGTTAAATCTCCCCAATGTACAACGTAGATATCCTTATCACTTTCCATTCTTGAAATCTTCCTCCATTATTCTTTTATATTGCATCAAGAACCAATTGAATATGGCCTTTCTATCATCATTATGTCGACCTTCTACTCCTTTACCATAGATTATGATATCTTTTCCTATCGCATGCGTAGTTAAAGAAGAAAATGCGTCTTTATCATAGTCATCATCTTTCATATAAGCGACCGCAATCTTCGTATTAGAAAAGGTCGCTTTATCAAATTTATTCCAGAATCGATCATCGAGAAGCTTCACTGATGTCTTATCCAATTGACCATCACCATTCTGTTTTAAGACATCCAATGATGTTGGAAACACTTCTGGTCTAAATATTGTCTCATTGCTGGCGAGAGTCCCAAGATTTATCAATGGCTGTCCTACTACAATCGCATTTGGTGAAAAGTCACACCCATAGTACAGTGCTCCGTAGCTTCCCATTGATATACCTGAAAACAATAGATCCTTATTGGTAAAATGAAGTTCTTCCATTCTTTCTTGAATATACATCTTAATTCTTTTTTCATATTGAGAAGAACCAATATAGAAGCTTCCCCCATCAAGACGAGGATCAGATATGATAATAAACGGTGTTTTCATGTTTCTCATCATTTCAATATCTTCGAAGCTTTCATCTTGATGATAATCAGAGAAATGAATCTGAAGAGGTGGTTTCATATTACCTGATTCATAATAGAAAAGACATTCTTGTCTTAAATCATCATTATATCTTTCTCCACCTGGCAATAATTCTCCTTCTTCATATCTTGATTGTCTAACATGAAGGGGTCCTATTTTTAATTTTCCTGTTCCTTTTACATACAACGAAATATGCAAGGTTCCATCATAGGGAACTTCATCAATGATTAATGGCTTATCAAGCATACTTTCATTGTATTGTTTTTCAAAACAGATGTAATCCATTGTATTTTGTTTTATTTCTTCTACAAATATCTGAAGATGAACATTTTCATCTTTCTGATATTCAAGCCATAAACTAACTGGATACTTCCTATTGATCTTAACGCCCTTTTTCCAATAACACGTCTGTGTCCACTCTGTATCATAATCTCCCTGAAGTGTCATATACTGACGACCTTCATAACTGATTGTTCCTCTAAAACTTCGATTAACACCAATCTGTCTAATAGAAATCTTTTTTGCTTTTTGTTCTACAAAGTAACGTGATGCAAGCAGCTTTATAAATGACATCTCATACTTCACAAGCATCTTTGCTTGTTTTTTATATATAAATGATCCCATCTGATAATAATCATAAACTTCTTTTGTAATATAGCATCCATAAACTGGTATAGCTTCTGTTATTTCTTCTATTTCATAAGGAGAAAGTATCATATCAATAATAACAACCTGATAGTTTCCCAATTGATCAATATGACTAGTCTGAGTGACATGAATTTCTTCAGGACAATCTTTTAAAGAAATTGGTCTAAATCCAATATATAAAACATTAATATTTTGATGCATTATCTATTATCTCTCTCCATTTCTTCATAATTTTCTTTCCTGAATATTCTTGCATAAGATGGTAAGAATAAACCAATGAATCATTCCAATGATCAAGGTCTTCTAAGTAGAAGTACAATCCTTCAGCTACGCTATATCCATGATCAAGACAAAACCCATTCTTCTTATGATAAACATAATTGCTTTCCTGCTTTACTATCTGTGGAATACCTGTACTCATACCAGCAATCTGCGTATAGCTATCGGATGTTTCTCTTACATCTACAATGATTCTTATATCACTTAATAATGTAATAAGATCTCTTTCATCACTGATTATTTTTAAGAAGACTCTTTCATCTATTTTAAAAGGTGCATCAAGTTGACTTAACATCTGATTGATTTTATCTTGTATTATTCCATCATAGTAATCTTCAAAATGATATAACCCAATATACAAATCAACCAACGGATGAGAAATCATGTACTTCATGATTTCTTCTAAATAAGAAAAAGAAGTATCATCAAGAATAAAATAAATCTTAAGCCTCTTTGTACGTTGACTTTGTCCTAGTTTAAAACGTGTATCTAAAGGTGATATTGTGTAAACATTATTGACTTTATAAGAATCTTCAATAAGATTCTTTTTATCATTTGAATCAGTAATTATTACATCTACACGATGATATAAATATTCCCCTTTTACAATATCAAAACGGTTGCCAAATAAAGATAAAATAACTTTTTGTTTCCATATTGACTTCATTATCAGATCATTATGGTGTTCATCTGCAGCGATGACTACATAATCATCAAAGGAATAATAATATAATTTTTTTTGTAAATATTCTTTCATCATTTCTTCAATTGATTCATATCTCAATTTTCTAAAACGATGTTTCTGTGTTTCATTGATGACAACTTCGCCACTATTGAATTCCTGTCTGAATTGCCATTCTCCTCTTTCATTGTAGTATTCTTCATATTGAAGATTATCTTCCTTGTAATATTGAACACATGAAAGAAAGCCACGATCATCAAAAATCAATCTTTTACGTTCATTCTGGAATAGATCCACCCCAATCATATAGCCTTCTTTCCCAAAATATATTTTAGCGAAAAGAGCACCCTTTCTTTTTGCGAGCACAATATAGGGGGTATAGATCCACTCTACATCGGAAGGCCAATTGAGATCTTTATAGGAGTATAATCCTATTCTTTTTGATTGAATATCCTGCAGATCATCAAATACTGAAGTATAATCTACATCCATGATTTCTTCTCTATAAAGGAAATGTCTTAAATGAGGAGAGTAGCTTAATATCATTAATGATACTTCTTTATCTTCTTCTTTAAATATTTTAACCTGACTGACTGTATCATCAAAACGAGATGAAGAGGCTGTTCTATTCCAGTTCATTTCTTTTACTACAATACTTTCATCCTGATACCAAGAGGGAATAAACCAAATCATTATTTTTCTCCCCTTTCTAAATGAATCAGTCTTTTTTCATATACATTTCCTAATAAACGTGTATCAAATTCTTCTTTTACATTTAACACAATACTTGTAAGTATCATAAATGTTAACGGCATAGAGAATAAATCTGTTTTTCCTTTAAATGAGAACCCTACTAATAATGGGGTTACCATTATTATCATGATTATGATATTGCTTATTACAGTTAATACCAATAAAACCATATTTAAATAGTTCTTTGTTTGTTTACCTGGTCTTACATTTTCAACACAGTCTCCATTTTTCAATAGATTATCTGCAATATCTTTTGGATCCACAATAATAAACGATAGAATTATTGAGAATAAGAAGAACAATGAAATAAAGAATAATATTCCAGATAAATGTTCAATATCACAATACTTTACAAGCATTGAGAGTATCTTATTCTCTTTATATAATTCATGAAATGTATGAAACAGAGAAATCAGTAACGCATAAATTGAAACAATATACATCGATGGCAATGTCCCCAATGGATTAAGCTTAAATAATAAATAATTAGAACTTGCATATTCATTATGAATAGATGACTTATAAACAGGAATACGTACTTCTGATTGAGTCAATATAATTGTTACTGCAACAGTCATAAGAATATAGAAGAATACTATGACATATGCCATTATTCCTACATGGTTAAATGTATGACTACTGTATTTTCCAATTACCATACTGATGTTAATGATAATATTAATCAAGATTATGAGGGATGGTCCCCCTATTCCAAGTTTCATATTCTTTTCTACTAACCAAACAAGAAATAAACTTCCTGCAAATATTTCACATATTACAAACAAGGATAATCCCAATCTTCCATAACTGTTTAATGCTAGAGGATCAAATTTCATTGTACGTACTTTGGATATTGCTTGTATTAATGTGAAACCTATCATCAATGTATTCGTAATGATTCTCATGCGGTGTGGTGCTACTTTATTTGATTTTTCATCCATAAAGAAGCCAATAATTCTAGCTAAAATCATAGCATTCATCCATGGAGATAGTCCTAAAAGAAAAATGGATGCATTTCCCCCATCATCACCAATCATACTTTCTACAATACTTTTCATATTAAGTAGATTTAATTGATGAGAATCTGCAATTACAAATGCTACGGGAATATTTTTTCCTAATATGTATATTGTTGCGATCAATAGGGAGATAATTATTCGTTTCTTCATGCTACTTACCTTCTCTTAAAACATAAGAGCAAGTAAACCTACTGTTTACCTGCTCTTTTTTAGTTAATCGTTAGTAGATTTCTTTTTCTTCTTACCTACAACAGCTGCCATTCCAGTTAATCCCATAGCTGCCATAACTGCATCTTTTGTCATTTCTGTGTTATCACCAGTTTTTACAACATTGTCATCTGAAATAGTCTTTGTTTTCTTCTCAGGAGTATATGAAGCACCATGATATTGATTACCAGTTTCATATTCGCTTCCGTATTCTACTTCACTTTCAGATGGTAATTCTGACTGATTTGCTTCTGAAGTAGAAATTGAATCTGATTCATTTTCACTTGTTGATTCATATTCAGATACTGACTCACTTTCGGATTCAGTATTACTGTTTTCATATTCAGAAGTTGATTCACTTTGTGATTCAGTAGTGCTTTCTGATGTTGACCCAAAGCCCCTTGTAGATTCTGATTCAGATTTTGACTTGCTTTCAGATTCTGATTCAGACTTAGACTTGCTCTCAGATTCAGATCTGCTTATTGATTCCGATTCTGATTTTGATTTGCTTGTAGATTCCGATTCAGACTTGGACTTGCTTTCTGATTCGGATCTGCTTATAGATTCTGATTCAGATTTAGACTTGCTTTCTGATTCAGATTTGCTTGTAGATTCTGATTCGGATTTAGATTTAGATTCAGACTCTGACTTACTTGTAGATTCCGATTCAGACTTAGACTTGCTTTCGGATTCGGATTTGCTTGTTGATTCCGATTCAGACTTAGACTTGCTTTCGGATTCAGACTTGCTTGTAGATTCCGATCTGCTTGTAGATTCAGACTCTGACTTAGACTTGCTTGTAGATTCTGATTCGGATTTAGATTTAGATTCTGACTCTGACCTGCTTGTAGACTCAGACTCTGATTTAGATTTGCTTTCAGATTCGGATTTGCTTGTAGATTCCGATTCTGACTTAGACTTGCTTTCTGACTCTGACTTACTTGTTGATTCTGATTCGGATTTAGATTTGCTTTCAGATTCGGATTTGCTTGTAGACTCAGATTCGGATTTTGATTTGCTTTCAGATTCAGATTTGCTTGTAGACTCAGATTCGGATTTTGATTTGCTTTCAGATTCTGACTTAGATTTTGATTCTGATTTAGACTTTTTAGTTGATTCAGATTCGGATTTAGATCTAGATTTGCTTTCGGACTCTGACTTAGACTTGCTTTCTGATTCTGATCTGCTTTCAGATTCAGAATTAGATTCACTATGTGATGGGTATTTTTGATTTTGTGAAGATGTTGAATGCCATTCACCACTTGATATAACTACTTCTTTAGCATAAATACTACCAGTGCCAGTAGCTGAAACAATAACTTTAGCATTAGGAGCAATAATAGTACCACAGAAGCTTCCTGTTAAATTGATAGTACCATTGAAATCACCGAAGTTATAAACAACTGCATTAACAATATGTCTAATACCTACTGAATTTGATTCACCATCACTCGATACATGATCAACAATTAACTTTTGTACATTAAATTCAACATTATTTTCATTTTCTTTTGAACCAGTATATTTAAAGTTAACAACAACCGTTTGTGTTGTCTGTTCAGTCTTATCATGATTAACAATAATATTTACCTTACCACTTTCACTGAACATATTTGTAGACTGACCATCCTGAGTATGTACTACAGGCTGTACTTTTTCACTATCCCATTTATTATTGACAGTATCATAATAACCACCATTATAAGTATTCTTATCATCAAAAGTTAAATCTACATGTACTTCTTTATCTTTATATTGCGTTGCATCAATAACAACTTTCTGATCACCAGTGTTAGTAATAGTTGGTATTACAGTTTTAACTTTATCAGTATTATCAATTAAATCCTCAGAATACTTAGAAATCGTATCCATATGAACTGGATTTTCACCCTTAGTTAATGTAAGACCATTTTTATAAGCATCAGCCTGCAAAGTAAACACTTCACGATTACCGTTTTGATCATATTGGAAAATATAAACATAACCAGTTGGGGCTTCATGTTTTCCTGTTTTATCAGTATATGAAGTAATATAATTACCTTTTTCATCAGTAAATACAAACTTATCCTGTTCTTTACCGTTAATTATATATTTCTCATTAGAGAAAATAATCTTATTAGTGGCCGAACCAGGCATAATATTTTCTGTATATTCTCTTTTAGATAAATGACCGATATATGTTTGTTTATCTGTTTCATCATAAATAGTATCAGAACCAATTTCAGCTTTATTAATACAATTAACATTATTGGCTGCAAGATCTGACTGCATATGTCCCGCTACATCAATTGTATCTGTATAAATGCTGTAACTTGATACTTCTTCCTTAATCTTATCTAAAGATGTCTGCTTAGAAGATGTAGATGCTAATTTACTATCTCCAATTTCATAAGAAGCCTGTGCTAAGGCATTTGTGATATTAAATGAATAAGTACGTTTTAATTCATCTTCATCTTTATTAACATTTGCATTCTTAGATACATCCTGCGCTACTGTATTCTCAACAACATTTGGGGCAACAGTTTTAGTAGAAACAACATTTTCTACTACATTCTCTTTAGTTGTTACAGTTTCTTCCTTAACAACTTTATTTGTATTCTTTGCAATAGTCTTTTTAACAGAGTTTACTTTAGCTACTTTAAGTGTAGTCTTTTCTTCCTTAATTGAACTATTGTCAGCCTGACTATTAGCAGTCTTTTCTACATTTTCATGTTCACTAGTAGCTAGTGATTGAGAATCACTTGTACTTTCACTTGTGCTCTCAGTAGAGCTCTGACTTTCACTCTTGCTTTCACTTTTATTTTCACTTGAAGATTCAGATTCACTTTCAGTAGTTGAAGTAGATTCTACTTCACTAGTTTCAGAATAATTTTCATCCTTGATTGTAATCTGATCTTTAGTTACAGTTGTATCTTCAGCATTTAATTCTTTTTCTGTAGCTGCATATACTTCATTACTCATTAAAGTAGATGCACCTAAAACAGCTCCTGCAGACATAAGTCCTTCTTTTAAATACTTAGAGCTCTTCTTGCTTGTTTCCTTTTTTTCTAAAACTGGTTCTTCTTTAACTTCTTTTACATAACCAACACGTGTAATAAGTTTTTTGATCCAGCCTTTCTTTGCTTTCTTTAAAATAGTTCTTGTTTTTCTTGAAACGGAACGCCACTTCATATATCTAATCACCTTTCACTTCAGTATCATTCTTTATTTGATGGATAAAATACTGCGTTATATTCATCACATTTGTGAATCATTATAGCATCGCAATGTAATATTTCAATTTCAAATACTGTAATTTTTAACAATGTTTTTACCTTGAAATTTATTTTACCATTTTTTGACGTTATTTACACCATAATATTGAAGTAATGAAAAAAGAACTACCATCTGTGTGGTAGTTCTTGCTTTATTATTATGATTAAAGTAAATGAGCTCTTAACTCTTCAGGAGACATTGCACTTAAATCAGCAGGAGCAATATCAAAGATTGTCTTGCATCCCTTATCTCCTCTTTGTTTCATTTTATAAGCAGCTCTTGCGACAGCTACTAAGATTGAACCAGTAAATTCTGGGTTTGAATCTAGTTTTAATGCATATTCAATAACATGATGATTTTCTTTTTCTAATCCAGTAACACCACTTCTTAATACAAATCCACCATGTGGCAATCCACCATGTTTTTCTAATAATTCTTCTTCAGAGATAAAATGAACAGTTGTATCATACTGATCAAAATAATTTGGCATCTCTTTAATTTCTTTTTCAATACGTGCTAAATCAGCACCTTCTTCTGCTACAACAAAACATTCTCTTGTATGCATCTCTCTTGTAGATAAAGTAGGATTTTCTCCATTTCTAACCGCATCTAATGCTTTATCAACTGGAATAGTATACTGTCTCGCATCCTTAACACCATCAATTCTTCTAATAGCATCAGAATGACCTTGAGATACACCTTTTCCCCAGAATGTATAATTGTTTCCTTCAGGAAGAATAGCTGTAGAAACCATTCTTAATAATGAGAACATTCCTGGATCCCAACCTACTGAGATAACCGCAATATTATTTCCTTTTTTAGCAGCTTCATCCACATTTGCAAAATGTTCAGGAATTCTTGCATGTGTATCAAATGAATCAACAACATTAAACATTTCCGCATACTTTGGAGTCTGTTCAGGAAGATCAGTAGCACTTCCTCCTCCTAAAATCATGACATCAATCTTATCCTTAAATGATGGGATATCATCTACATGATAAACACCCACTCCTTCAGTTTTCACCTTTACACTCTTAGGATCTCTTCTAGAGAAAACTGCAACTAATTCCATATCTGGATTTTGTCTAATGGCAGCTTCAGCTCCACGGCTTAAGTTACCATAACCAATAATACCAATTCTTATCATAAAGAATCCTCCTTTAGTTTCTACTTGTTATTTTATAACTTATTGTTTTAACATACAACTTATTATAGCTCATCTACAAAATCAGAAATCTCTCTTCTTAGTTCATGACGTGGAGAAGGTTTTGCATCACTTGCTAAATAACCAACTGGGAAAATAGCTACCAATTCATAATCTGCCATCTCAGGGAATAATTCTTTTACTTTTGGGGCATCAAAAGCACCAACCCATGTTGATCCTAAACCTAAATCATGAATTTTTAACATCATATGAGTAGCTACGATAGAAGCATCAATATCCGCATAATTCTTCTGATCATACTTTCTTACCCATGCATTCTTTGCATCACTTCCTACAACGAAGAATAATTTAGCTCCAAAATCAAAACGTGAAGCTTCACAAAGCTTTGAAATATTTTCTTCGCTTCTAATAACCCAAATATGAAATGGCTGTTTATTAACAGCAGTTGGTGCAACTTGCGCTGCTTCTAAAATCGCATTGATTTTCTCTTCTTCAACCACTTTAGTGCCATCTAAACTTCTTACCGAATATCTTTCTTTAATAAGATCCTTATATTCCATATTCTTTCCTCCTTGTATACAATTCTACAAAAAAAAGAGACAAAAGTCTCTTTATCTTTTCAATAATTTAAGATAAGCAAACAAAAATTGTGGAATAGCCATAGCCATAATAATGCCAAAAGCAATAGAAAAAGCAATCTTAACAGTATCTTCTCCATAAAGAATACTTCTATGTAAATCATTAATAAAGAAATAATAAGAAGTATAATAAATACCTGCTCCTGGTACAATCGGGAAGATACCAGGAATCAAAAACATTGTAACAGGAGCTTCTCTTACTATCGCAAGAATACGTGATATCAAGGTTAACGCAAAAGCTGAAGCGAATGCATAAAATATCATATTGTAGTGTAGCTTAGCCATCATGTAATAGATGACCCAGCCCACCCCTCCCGTAAGACCACAGTAGACTAAATGTTTTTTGGGAGCGTCATATAATATCGCAAAGGAGATTGTAGCAATCATGGAAATAATAAACTGTGTGATCATTTGAATCCTCCATTCATTATTAATAAGAATGTACCTACACCTACAGCGATACATATTCCTGTCAATATGGCATCAAGTATATGAATTGCACCTGAAAGATAATCTTCATGGAAAAGATCTCTGACGCCAGTTGTAAATGCGATTCCTGGAACGAGGGGCATGATATCTCCGATGATTACTTTATCAATATGAATAGGTACCATCATAGAAAAAAGACTTGCTAAAACAGCAGCAATAAATCCGCCAAAAATATTCTTGATAAATCTTGATGCGTGATTCTTATAAAGAAATAATCCAATAAATATTCCTATTATAAAAGAGATGATACTATCTTGTAACGTACCACCAAAGATATAAGTAAAACATCCTGTCCCTAATCCACATACAATCATTGTCTCCAACAATGAATGAGAAGACATCTTCTTAATTGATTCAAGACATTCATTTGCTGCATCGACACTCATCTTACTTTTACATATTTCTCTAGAAAGCTGATTTAATTCTGCAATACGACCGAGATGAACTTGAGGGTTAACAATATGTCGTACGATGCTGCAGGCATCTTCTGCTGTTTCATTAGCACTTGCAAATAGACCATTGGATAATACATACACATCATAGTTTTCTATCTGCCACGCTTCTAAAATATGATTAATAGTTTCTTCTACTCGATATATTTCTCCACCATTCATAAGAAGGGCTTCACCAATATCGACTGCACATTTTAATTTTTTCTTTGTTTCGTTCATATTTGACATACACCTTACATTTTATGCTACCTTATGGTAGCTTTTTGTTCATTTTTATGCCATTGTTTAGTAGCATTATCTTAAAGGAGGGCTTAACTCATGTTTTTTCAACGTATAGAAGATTTACGTATTGATCATGACTTATCTCAAAATGATATTGCCAAAATTCTTGGTTGTCAACGAGAAGTCTATAGAAGATATGAAAAAGGAACGAGATCAATTCCAGTAGATTTTTTAATCAAGCTTTCTCAACATTATAATGTGAGTGTAGATTATATTCTAGGATTAACACCTTACAAAACAATCTACGATGAACATATTGATAATATCGTATCTGCTAACAAAAAAGACTAATCATATCTTAAAGAAAAGCGACGTATCATTCGATACGTCGTTTTCTTTATTTACCAAAGTTTTCACTTCCGGCTGATGTACGTGAGAAGACATCTCCTGCTTCAGTCGCATCACTTAATCCATCAATTGAGACAGAGTACTTATAGTTGCAGTTAAATGTGATTGTATAATCATCACCTTCATATGTTGCAGTTTCATCATCCTTAGAATTAAACTTTGCAATATGCTGAGAAGTGATTCTCTTATAGCTAGACATTCTCTTGCCATATTCATCTCTTACTTTATAAATAGTAAAGTAGAATGAACGACTGTTTCTTCTATAGATACGAATCATGCAGCGATTAGCATCATCCCAGTTAGCGGTATTGTAATAATATCCACTCTGTGGCATATATTCTGCTCTAAAGTAAGTATCATCACTGCTTTCTGTAGATTTTCCTTTATGAATAAGCTTCCAATCCTTTTTTTCAAAGTTAATCTGGTCCATTGTCTTAGCCTGATCTAAAGTAATTGTCTGGGTATTTTTCTTTACCCCATCCTTAAAGATTGTAAGCTTTGCTTCTTTATCCTTAAGATTAAGAAGCTTATGATCAGTTGTAAGTAACAGCTCAGCTCCTTTTTCCTGCTTCTCAATAAGAGATGCAGTCTTGCCATCATATCCATAAACTGCAATCAGTTCTGGTTCCTTATCACTTTCTCCTTTAGAGGCTATTAGTAATTCTTTTACATTATCCTCATCAGCATCATAGTATGAATAGTAGACAGAACGAATTTCATCTTCTTCATAAATACGTGAAGCGAGTTTACCAGCAGTTTCATACTTGCTAAAAGCACTGCTTTTTGTCTTTACCTTTCTATTCTCTTTAAGCATTGTCCTATATTCATTAATGACATCCTTATAGGCTTCATTAACATCCTTTTTAGAAGGTTTTGTAAAAACAAAATAACAAGCAACGCATGCTACTAATGCAATAAGAATAAATAGTATGAGTTTTCCATGTTTTTTCTTTTCAGGTATTTTTGCATGTTTATATGTATTTTTTGCCATAGTCCAATCTTCTCCTATTCCTCTACTATAGCACTTTTTTATTTGATATTGTTGATTTATATCATTAAGATGTCATAATTAATTCAAGGAGGGCTTTTTTATGAAGAAAATCATCTCATTATCATTGCTATTTTTTTTATGCCTTTCTCTAGTATCATGCAAGAAAAGTAAACCTGTTGTCTGCATTGATGTAGAAGAATATGGAAAAATCTATGTAGAACTTGATCCCAATGAAGCACCAAAGACAGTAGAAAACTTTTTAAATCTTGTTAATAAGAAATTCTATGATGGTTTGACATTCCATCGTATTATTTCTGGATTCATGATACAAAGTGGCGATCCTAATGGCGATGGAACTGGAGGATCTAAAAAGAAAGTAAAAGGTGAATTTAGTCAGAATGGTGTAGAAAACAATATCAAGCATACGAGAGGAACCATCTCTATGGCTCGTTCTACTGACTACAACAGCGCCTCTTCGCAATTCTTCATCATGCATCAGACAAATGACTCACTAGATGGACAATACGCCGCTTTTGGTCATGTAACAAAAGGTATGAAAGTAGTAGATGAAATTGCAGAAATGGCAGAACCAACTGATGATAATGGCACTATTGATAAAGAAGATCAGCCAGTTATCAAATCAATTCGAGTAGTAAAATCATAAAGAGCGAAAGCTCTTTTTTTAAGTATTTATAAGTATTTATTGATAAATTACTTAAAATTACTTAAAATGAAATTGAGGTGATCAGATGTACCAAAAAGAACGTATCCACTTAATTTATTCAACATTAAAAATGAAACAATTCCTCAGTTCTCAGGAAATCATGTCACTTTGCAACACATCTCGTGATACCGCAAGAAGGGATATGATCCTGATGGAAGAAGAAGGCTATGCTTCACGTAATCGTGGAGGAATTGCCTTAAATCAAAAAGATAAGATGATTCTTGATTATAAAGAAAGACAGAATGAAAACATTTCTATCAAGAAAAAACTTGCGAAACATGCCTTAAGCTATATTAATCTACAAAAAGTCATCTTCTTTGATGTCTCAACGACAATCTATGAACTTTGTAATATTGTTCCTTCTCATATTGAAGCTTATACCAACGCTATAAGAAACATTGAAGCATTAGGTCAGCGCTGTCATGCTCATATGATCGGTGGTACTTTTCATCCTAAGAATGCTTACATGTACGGTAGTGAAACAATCCATGAGATTGAACAGATTTCCTTTGATATTGCTTTTCTTGGGGCCGCATCCGTCAAGGATGATGGGATTTACTTTAGTGAACAGGAAGATGCTTTAGTGAAAAAGAAAGTCGCAAAAAGAAGCAATAGTGTCTGCGTTATATTTGATGATTCTAAATATCAAAAGAAAGGTGCATTCAAAGCCCTCGATTTTTCTGAGATTCACTTTTTGATTACTAATAAAAAACCACCAGAACATCTTGTCAATCAAATAAGAGAAGCAGGATGTATCGTAGATATAATAGGAGAATAACCATGAAAACAATTATTTTCAGTGATATTGATGGCACTCTACTTAACAATGAACACAAGATGACACCACGTACAAAAGAAGCATTTCATATGCTAGAACAAAAGCATATTCCCTATGCCTTCGTATCAGCGAGAAGTCCTTCTGGCATCTATCCTATTCTAAAAGAAAACAATCTTACCTGTGATATTGTCTCTTATAGTGGAGGCATGATCATCGATAAGAATGGGAATGTGCTTTTCTCTGAAGGTTTCCCTAAACACATTGCCAAAGAGATTATTTCTTTCTTAGATCCCTATGATGTCACATGGAACATCTATTCAGAAGATCAATGGATTGTCGCTAATAAAAAAGATTCACGTGTCATTAATGAAGAAAACATCGTCAAAGCACAAAGTAAAGAAGGTACTATCGAAGATGTAGAATCCCATGTCAATAAGATTCTATGCATGTGCAATCCTGATGAAACAGAAGCTATTCAAAAACTGCTGATTGATGCTTTTCCAAATCTTAATATTACACGCTCTTCATCTATTCTTATTGAAATCAATGCCAACGGTATATCTAAAGCAAAGGCTGTTGAGCTTTTATGTAAAAAGCATCATATCAACATTAAAGATGCTTTCGCCTTTGGCGATAATTTCAATGATCTCGATATGTTAAAATGTGTGGGACATCCTTATCTAATGGAAAATGCTCCTTCTTCATTAAAAGAAATGATCAGTGAACATACATTAAGCAATAATGATGATGGTATCTATGTTGCATTAAAAAAAGAGAATATCATATAAAAAAAGAGGCGAAAGCCTCTTTTATAGTACCTGGAAAATATAGAATTTTAAGTAAGATGTTTCTTCCATTGTCCAAAGAATAGGATGATCATGATTCTGTTGAGTAACAGAAACTTGCTTTAAGACAACCCCTGCTTCCTTGGCAGCTTCTCTTAACATCTTTTCATACATTTCTCTCTCCATAAATCTTGAACATGTACAAGAAATAAGATATCCACCATGACGAAGAGCTTCCATTGCGACCTTATTGATACGCTTATACCCATTATATGCCTTATTGACAGTACGTCTTGATTTAGTGAATGCTGGTGGATCTAATACAATAATATCAAATTGACCTTCTTTAATGGTATCAAGGTAATCAAAGACATCATCTTGTACAAAAGTAATCTTATCTTCTAGATGATTAAGCTTCGCATTCTTTAATGCTTCATCAAGAGCTACCTGTGAAACATCTACTGCTGTAACACTCTTGGCATTCCCCATAGCCGCATTTAATGCAAAACCTCCTGTATGAGTAAAGCAATCAAGAACATTCTTGCCATGAGCCATTTCTCTTAGAAGAACTCTATTGCTTTTCTGATCAAGGAAGTACCCTGTCTTTTGTCCGTTCTCTATATCTACCTTTAACAATAGTCCATTCTCATTAATGATTGTCTCTGTTTCACATTGACCCATATAGAATCCTTTATATAAAGACAATCCTTCTTTTTCTCTTGCCTTAACATCATTTCTTTCATAGATAGCAGTGATTTTTTCTCCATCTTCTTTCATCACTTCAAGCAATGATGAATAGATCAGATCTTTTCTTTCTTCAAGTCCATAAGAAGTAATCTGTGTAACAAGAATATCATTATAGCGATCGACAGTAAGTCCTGGCAGATCATCTGCTTCTCCAAAAATAAGACGACAGTTAGAAAGATTTTTGCTTTCTACCGTCTTTCTAAAATCATAGGCAAACTGAATTCTTTTCTTGAAGAATGCTTTATCAAAAGTTTCTTCTCTATCTTTACTATAGAGTCTTACTGTCACATGACTTTCTTTATTAAGAAAACCTGTTCCAAGATAGCGATTTTCTACTGTTACTACATCTACAATATCACCTGTCTTAGCAGGCTCTTCAATCTCAACCAGGTTGTTTCTATACATCCACATCTGACCCTGATCAAGCCATTTTTCACCTTCTGGTGAAATGATTACATGTTTATTCATTGCAAATTTCCTCTTTTCCTTTCCCATCTTAACAAAAAACAATGTCCATGTGAACAAAAGAAGTGCAGCAATTGCTGCACTAAATTAATCCTAGATGTTTCATGGCATTATATAATCCATCTTCATCAATATCATCAGTTACATAATCAGCTATCTCCTTAACACTATCTGGCGCATTACCCATTGCAACTGCTGTCCCCACTGCTTCAAGCATACCTAGATCATTTGTAGAATCACCAAATCCAACAGTATCTTCAATAGCTACATTTAAATGTTCACATAGTTCCTTGATTCCGGTTCCTTTAGAAAAACCTCTAGAAACAAGTTCCCCAGCATTTGCTGTATTATTAGTATATCCTCCAGCCCATGTCATTTCTAAAGAAGAATCCAAAGCTTCATCAAAACATTTAGCATCTTCTTCACTATTTAATGTCACATCAATCTTTAAAATATCACTGCCAGGATATTCACTTATTGGCTTCATTCCCTTCTTATCAAAGAAGACCTGAGGGTCCACATCAGGGAATCTTGCTAAGAATGATTTTTCCGAGTTCGCGTAATTATGGGGATTTTGATAACCATACTGCCAATCGATAATCTGATATCCTCCATTCATTTCATCAATAAGATCCAAAGTCTTCTTTACAACCTGTTTTGGAATAGAATGAAGAATAAGTGGCTGATCATCCATGATGACCCCCATCCCATTCGTAATAACCGCATCACTGATGCCCGCATCGGACACCTCTTTAGTCATACCATAGCTTCTTCCCGTACATAAAAAGCACTTATGTCCATTATCTTTCGCAAGCTTAATTGCCTTTATTGCACTTTCAGGAATCTTGTAAGTTCTATCAGATAAAATTGTGCCATCAATATCAAAGAATAATAATTTACCCATATATTTTTACCTCACTTTATTTCATTATACGAATAATAAAAAGTGAATGAAAACATTTTGAATACCTAGATAAAAATAAAAGAGGCTATTAAGCCTCTACGACAATATCATACTTCTTAACAGAATGAATAATACATTCTCCATCTTCAGAGAAGAATTCAACACCTGTATCTTTGATTGGATCACCATAAATGTTTCCTGTCATCGTCTTCTTTCCACCATCGATGAAGATTTCTAATGAAGAAACATCCAAGAACATACGTAACTGAATACGTTTATTCTCCCATGGCATCTTTCTGATATTTGTATCAATTTCTCTTCCACCAATCTCAATACCTGAACAGCTGCGGTCAAAGACAAAAAGCTGTTCTTTTTGATCATAGTAGATAAATACTTCATGATCACCATGTTTAAACAATTTAATACCTGCTCTAGAAGCAGTCGTAATTTCCATATCTACTTCTAGTTCAATCTTATTGCCTTCTACTCCTTCAAGACGTAACTCACCATTAAGAATCATCCCTTTAGCTACTACTTCATTTTGACGATAGTTCTCTAATTCGCTAATAGGTGTCTGAATCAGCTGACCATCCTTGTAAGAGAGTTCTCTAGGCAATGTATAAGTCCCAATCCAATTATCACTTTCTGTAGGATAAGTACGATCCCACATTTCTTTCCAGGCAATCATTACATAGCGTCCATCTGTCATCTTCATACATTGAGGTGCATAGAAATCAAACCCGCTATCTATTTCTTCAATATATTCAGGATGAAAATCTCCTGTTGTAAAGTCAAGGTGACCTGGAATATAGACACATGAATGAAGATTCTGGAAACGATAGCCAATCTGAAGAAGATTCTGAGGACTTGCCAATAATAGTTCCTGACCATCTACTTCAAAATAATCAGGACATTCATAAACACCATTTAAACGATAAAAAGCTTCCTGAATATTTTCCTGTTTAGTAAGCAATGGACCAACATATTCCCAATTATTAAAATCATCTGATTTTAATAATACAAGATTGCCATAGCCATGTGCATAGAAATTCGTTGATGCTACATCATCAATGGTGATTTCTTTATTTTCATTTTGATTGCTGACGAAATCAATATAATTTTGAAGATCCTCTTCACTCATCATTCTAGTACCCGCAATACAATAGTAAGTATCATCCTTCTTGAATACTTTAGGATCTCTAAAATCCTTAGGTGAGATATCGCTAGTATTAAGGTTTCTTGCATCAATAAGGGGGTTATCTAATTTAGAAAAATGAATGCCGTCTTCTGAATAGGCTATACATTGTCTTTGCAGATCCATCTGTGCTGCAGTATACATAAGATAAAGTTTGCCATCACGTTCAATTGCGGTTCCTGAACAGCACCCACACTGTCTTTCATATTCCTGATCTGGAACAAGGGCTACTGGTGCTTCTTCCCATTTGATAAGATCATCAGAGATAAAATGTCCCCAGTGCATGATTCCCCATTTTGCCTTATGTGGATAATGCTGGAAGAACATATGATATTTCCCATTAAAATAGATTAATCCATTAGGATCATTTGACCATCCTGATGATACATGAGCGTGATATGTTGGCATATATTTCTTATTTACATTCATTTTAATTTCTCCCTTATTTTTTTAACAGTAAGACTATAAGTGAAACATCCTTATAATTCAATATTATTTCACGGTTTTTCTAAATGTGAAAGAAAAAAGAATTTAAAAATTATTTAACATTCTATTTGAAATAAAATAACACCCTAGTACAATATGAATTAAGGAGGAGACTTTTATGACAGAAACAAATAGCGCAAAATTATCTGAAGAAATATTATTAAAGGTTAATACAAAATTACAGAAGGAATCTACAATCTTTCATAAAGTCAATCACGGAGAAAAGTTCACTAAGGAAGATGTAAGAGCCTATGCTCTTTCACAGGTTCAAACTAAGCAGGATGAGCTTGAACTTTACCGTGTACTTCGTGAAAACTATGTAACTAAAGACTTTATGCCAGATGTTCAGAAGATTAAGACTTTCGATGATTTAATTGAAAGTGCTCAGCTTAATATTGATTTCTACACTTTAATGGCTAGAGAATTTGAATAAACAAAGAAGCAGGCAAGCCTGCTTCTTTTTATAAATATTGAAATAGTTTCTCTACATCTTCTTTTGTCGTGGCCCAGCTTGTAGCTAGACGAATGATTGTATGCGTTTCATCATAACGCTGCCAGAAGCTATACATGACATGTTTCTTTATATCTTCTAGTTTATCATTCTCGACAATAATAAATTGCTGATTGGTTGGAGAATCTATCGCAAAGCGATAGTCTCTTTTTTTTAGTTCTTCTTTCATGATCATTGCCATATCAATCGCATGCTTAGAGATGCGCATATAAAGCTGATCAGTAAATAAGGCATCAAACTGTACACCAAGCAATCTCCCTTTTGCTAAAAGCGCACCGTGCTGCTTAATAAATGTTACAAAATGCTTTGGGGCTTTCTCTTTAAAGACAATGGCTTCTCCACATAAGGCTCCTACCTTAGTTCCACCAATATAGAACACATCACAAAGTGATGCGAGTTCTTCTATTGAAAGATCACCAGCACATAATCCATATCCTAATCTTGCACCATCAATGTAAAGCGGCAGTCTATAATGTTTACATACATCATAGAGTTCAGTTAATTCCTTCTTGCTATAAAGTGTACCAAACTCAGTCGGATATGAAATATAGACCATGCCAGGAAAGACCATATGTTCATGATTTTCATCTTCATAGAAACATCTCACATATTCTTCTACATCTTTAGCAGAAAGCTTTCCTTCTTCATTTTGAAGAGTTATCACCTTATGTCCTGTATTTTCTATTGCTCCTGCTTCATGACAGGATACATGTCCTGTATCTACCGCAATAACACCTTCATAAGAAGAAAGAAGTGCGTCAATGACAATCTTATTGGTCTGTGTTCCTCCTGAAATAAAGAATATATCTGCATCCCTATTGATCCATTTGCATATTTTCTTTTTTGCTTCTTCACTATAATAATCAGTGCCATATCCTGGCAGTTTTTCTTCATTAGTTTTGATTAATGCTTCAAGAACATCAGGATGAGCCCCTTCAGAATAATCATTCATAAAATATAGCATCGTCTTTTCTCCTTTTTTCTTATTATATAAGAAAAGGGGCTGACCCGGATAGATAATCTGGATTAGTTTTCAAAAATAAAATGCGCCGGATAAATCCGACGCATTTTTTGGTATAATGTAATTATGAAAACTACAACATTAAACCACAAAAATTATAGCGCATTTCAGACTTATGCGCTACTGGATTTTAACATTAATTTTGAGAATGATGTGCCTAGTGACGATATTGCACGTACTGTCATTGAGATTACAGAGAGCCAACTATAAGGAATTCAAGTAAAAAATGAA
>NZ_JAGBIX010000080.1:0-7023 GCF_017934775.1 Kandleria sp.
ATGGATACTGAGGCTTTCAGTAATGAAATGGTAAGAGCTACACCTATGCCTATTTCACTTAAGGAAGCATATTACGAATATCGCTATGGTATTTTTGCTGAATAAAATAACCTAAAGCAACAATTTACTTAAAAAGAGCGAAAAAAAATGAGAACTTGAAGCAAAAATCGTTGGTTTAATACAGATAAACAATAATATTAACAAGAATGATAGACCTATTAACTTTCTCTTTCGTAAAGAACGCTGATAACAGAATCCCTACGATCACAATATAGAAAGCAGATTGGCACTGCTGGTACTTGTTGTTAAATGATTAGACACCATTGAAGTCGAAACATGATACAAACCAAGTGCACAATATTGTAACACTAGATATCTTAAAAAACTTTTTTCATAATACTCTTCACCTCAGTCCATGTAATAATATAGTTCTTTTATATCTAAATATTATCATAAAAAATCATCCAATCATTTTTCTAAAATAAAGTAAAAAAAGCACCTAAATAAGTGCTTCTTTATTCATCAAATAAGGCATGTCCCAATCTAACCATGGTACTTCCTTCTTCAATCGCAATCTTGTAGTCATTGCTCATACCCATAGAAAGTTCAGTTAAATTATAGATTGGGAATAATTCCTGAAGATGTTCTAACAATTCTTTTGTTTCCTTGAAATAGATTCTTGTCTGTTCTGCATCAATATGGGGCGCCATCATCATCAATCCTCTTGGATTAATATGAGGACAATTGACAAGATATTTCACTACTTCTTCCATTTCTTCTTTTTTAAATCCGTGTTTGCTTTCTTCATTAGCAATATTAACCTGCAACAATACATCCATAATACGATTATGCTTAATTGCCTGTTTTTCAATTTCATCAATAAGCTTATAGCTATTGACTGAATGAATGAGGGTTACTTTATCAATAATATATTTCACCTTATTGCTCTGCAATGTACCAATAAAGTGCCATTCACCTTCTCCATCGTATTCTTCATACTTCTTAAGAAAATCCTGAACACGATTTTCACCAAAGATTGTACAGCCTGCTTCAGCTAACTTCTTAACTTCCTTTGCATCAATATACTTTGTTGCTGCAACAAGTGTAGCTGGCTTCACATTTTCCAATGCTTCTTTCACCGCTTTTTGATTTACGATCATCTAAATCACCTACCTATTCCTCATTATATTCATATTTATAAAGATATCCATCATTTTTTATCTAGAAATGATATAGTATAGTCATAAGAAAAAAGGAGGTATTAGTGTGTATATCAAGAAAAACTATATTGCGAGTGTTAGTTCATACTTTCATCTTAATAATAAAGTAAAGATTGAAGAAGCACTTTCTAAACTTATGGACGAGTGTGTTGATCACTATGAAAACGTTGAAGATATGCTTGTTTCATTTGGACATCCAAAAAGCGTTGCCTACACATATGGCTATCGCCCATTGCTTGTTTCATTTACACCACGTCATAAAATCTTAAAGACTTTTGAATATATATTTTTCTTTCTTTTAGATTTTTATCTTATTCTTTGTTCTATCTACTATATGTACGTCTTTGGCTATTTGCCATCACTAACGATATTTAATATTCTCTACACACATTCTTTTTTATTGATTCTTATCCAAGAACCATTTTTAACAATGTGCAGTATCTCAATTATCATACTGATGATTCTTTGTCTCATTGATACAACTAAACCATTAGGAAAAGAGGATCTTACATGGAACAAGGAAAAACTTTATCAATTGCCTTCCTATAAGGTCTATACATATCACAAGCATGAAACTTTCTTTATGGGAATATTTATTTTATTCTTTTTCTTGTTTGCTTTATTCTACATCTTTAGAGGATTAAGTCATTCTCATACGCACTTCAATGTCCGTATGATCTACTACTTCCTGCAAAGCTATATTGCTTTGATCATCTTATCTTATATTCTAGATTTATCAAAAAGAATCTATGACAGGAAATATCTGATTTCATCACTTATTTCACAAATTATTACTCTTGCAGCATTAAACTTTGCAGTATGGCAAAGTGATTTTCTTCAGCATTTCCTTTATCCTATCAAGAATGGCTTTCTTGCCAATAATGTATTTCTCATATTGGCAGTACTTGCCATTGAAGGAATATGTTTCTTTAAGATTGTCAAGAACTGCTACTATCTCTTTAATTTGCGTCATGTTGAATCATCTGAACAAGAGAAGGAATCGTCAACTCAAAATCAACTCCATACCAAGGCTTAGCTGGATTTTCTAAAGTCTTTCTGATTGTCAAGGCAGTATAATCTGCCGCAATCTGAAAGGCTTTTTTATAATCTATTCCTCTTGCTAGACATCCTACTGCAACTGATGAGAAGATATCTCCTGTACCATGATAAGACACATCGATTCTATCTGTCTGATATAAATAGAATTCATCTTTATCGACATCAAGACTCATAAAGCCAAGTTTTCCTTCTTCTAAAGACACACCTGTCACAACGATGATATGTCCACCTCTCTTAGCTAAAGCATAAAGTAAATCGTGAATATATTTTTCATCGTATTCTTCTTTATATTCCATACCTGTCATTAAGCATGCTTCAGTGATATTTGGGACAATATAATCTGCTACTTCACATAGTTCAGCATTCTTTTTTACATACGCTTCATCAAAATTAGGATAAAGTTTTCCATTATCGGCCATTACTGGATCTACGAATGTAAAATTGTTTTCTGTCTTAAACATCTTGAAGACATCTTTGATCATATCAATCTGATCAATTGTTCCAAGGTATCCTGTATAAAGTCCATCAAATGTAATCTCTTCTTCTTTCCAATGATTCACGATAGGATAGATCTGATCTGTCAGATCTTTAAATGTAAATCCTTTAAACATTGTATGAGTGGATAATACAGCAGTAGGAATGATGGACGCCTCTACTCCTGTAGCACTGATAATAGGTAATGCTACTGTTAAAGAACATTTCCCTAAACATGAAATATCCTGTATTGTAACTATTCTTTTCATATTTCTCTTCCTTTCTATTTTGAATACTATTATAATGATTATTGACCTTATTGATAGTATCAATTTATCATTAAAAACTATGGTCAGATGAGGTGCCCCATGCTTACTTATACATTTAATGATCATAAACCACTCTATAGTCAGCTTTACTCTTATATCAAAACTGATATACAAAATGGCATTCTATCTAGTGGAGAAAAGCTTCCTTCTAAAAGAAGTCTAGCTAAACAATTAAATATTTCTACCATTACTGTTGAAAATGCCTATCTTCAGCTTCTTGATGAAGGCTTTATCTACGCCTTACCAAGAAGCGGTTACTATGTTTCTAAGTTTCATGTTCAATCATTTGAAAAGAAACCAAGCAAACCGTTTCTACTTGAAGATCATCATAAGCATTATTCTATTGATTTATCATCACATGCCACTAGCGCTGAAAACTTCCCTTTTTCCATCTGGGCAAAATTATCTCGACAGGTTCTTTCTAATCATCAGGATGACCTGATGAAAAGCATGACTACTCAAGGAACAACCATTCTAAGAGAAGCTATTGCGCAATATCTTAATGAGTTTAGAAATCTCAAGGTTTCAAAGGACCAGATTATTATCGGTGCAGGTACAGAGTACCTTTATTCATTGCTTATTCAGCTATTAGGAACACATCAGAATTATGGTATTGAAGTTCCAGGATATCGCACTCTTCATCATATCTATGATGCCTACAATCTTCATGTTAAACCTTTATATCTTGATAAGAAGGGCATTAAGCCCTCTTCACTTAAAGATGTCAACGTGATCCACACAACGCCTTCTCATCATTTCCCAACCGGTATCACCATGCCTCTTTCACGTCGTATGAGTCTGCTTGAATGGGCTAATGAAGAGAAAGAGCGCTATATTATTGAAGATGACTATGATAGCGAATTCCGTATGATGGGTAAACCACTTCCACCGCTATTTAGTCTTGATCAAAGTGAACATGTCATCTATATGAATACTTTTACGAAGAGTCTTTCTTCGACAATTCGTATTAGCTACATGGTCCTTCCTCCTCATCTTGCGATAAGATTCAATGATCATCTTTCTTTCTACAACTGTACAGTTTCTTCTTTTGAACAGTACACATTGGCCTACTTTATTCAGGAGGGTTACTTTGAAAAGCACATCAACCGTATGAGAAACAAGTACCGTAAAAAGAGAAATGATATTTTATCACTGCTTACAGAGAGTCCTCTTTATCCTTTAGTTCATATCAAAGAAGAAAATGCTGGTCTGCATTTTCTTCTAGAAATTAAACAGGATTATGATTATGATCACTTTATTTCTTCTTGTCATACAAAAGGTCTTCATATAAAGACACTCAAGGACTATGGTGGAAAAGATGATAAAACATTGATCATCAACTATTCCTCATTACCACTTGCTTCCTTTAAAGAAGCAATCACCATTCTTTATGACGTATTAAAAAAGCTGTAGCATTAACGCTACAGCTTTTTAAGTTAGCGGACGCCACCTCCGCCTCCGCCGGAGAAGCCGCCGCCTCCACCGCCAAACGATGAGCCGCCTCCGCCACCGGAGAAGGCACTACCCGAATTGGCTGTATGATAGGCATTGTTCGCATTTATTACCCCTTGGTATACAAATGCACGTGTAAGAAGCATGCTGTTGTAATAATTCATATCCATCTCTTGTTCAAATGATGGTTTAACAATCTTCAATTGTTTTTCTACAACATCAGCAATACCTAGAATTGTGGCATACATGAGATATTCTTCCCATAGCTGCACTTCTATTACTTCTTTTTCTTTCATATTGTCCTGGTCTATTAAGAACTTATTTAAACCATAGACATGTTCCATGTCATCTTTTACTTTCATTTTGAAAGTTTCTGTTGTCTTTGGAAGACTGATGCCTAGAACATTACGATATTTTTTTGATACAATAAGCAGCTTTTGACTACGTAAATCTTTTCTTACCTGCTTTTCAACTTTTTCAAACCATCCAACAACACTCTCATAGTGTCTCTTGCACCATTTTTCAAATTCTTTTGTTTCAAGAATAAGGTTCTTACCTGATGCTTTGACAAACATATCATATAAACGAGATTCTAGTGGATCTTCAGTTGTTAAAGGTTTAGAGAAATCTATCTGGTAGCCTTCTTTCTTTCTGAAGAAGCCATTCTCTTCTGTTTTCTTGAAACTTACCTGATTATTCTTGATCCATCTTAAGACATAGGCTGACATAATACCACCTTTCGTCTTTTCTTTAATCAATCCAGCATGATCTGCTAGATAATAGAAATAGGCAATATCCTTAGTAGGAATATCTCTAAATGGATGAACATCCTTCTTTGAGAATTCACTTCCATCTTCAAAAATCATTTTTGCCTTCTTTTTACTTGCAATTAAGCCAGCTAAAAATATTAAACCGCCAACTGCCGCAAAAAGAATATAGAAGAACTTCAGGAATACATCAAAAAATGAATCTTTAGCAAGTTCTCCATCTTCGCCATAGGTTACATTGCTTTCTTCATCATCAAAGCTAGAACCTTGCATTGCATCACTCTTCACATCTTCAAAATCTTCATCTTGGTGATACTGGCTAGGTGAAGCGTAAGTCTGTTCCAATTTTGCAAAAAGCTGCACTCTTTTTATCTTCCCAGTCGACAGCATATGGATTGTACCGTTTTCCATATAATCACAGCGACCTTCATAGCCAAATCCCCAGATATCTGAGTTATCGGCAGTAAAGCTTCCAAGTTCACTTTTTACATCAACCATAACCTTAGATACAGGTATACTCATATCCCCCATGAAAGCATAATTGATACCCTGTGTATCAGAATACTGATTGACGAGATGAGCAACCTTATAAACAAAAGTATATGTCTTATGCCCATAATCACCAATACCAAAACAGATTTCATAGGTTGAGCCTGATTGTGTGATGCCACACTTGTCTTTTTTCTCACTTCTAGAAGCATTTACATCCCAATTATTCCCAATATTCTGATATTTTTTTCCACCTTCACTAACAGAAATAAGTGAGACACTTTGGTCATTCATGTTCTTAAATGTCTTATAGACTTCTGTACCACGATTTGCTTCCATATCCCATACTTCAGTAAATGTTCCCGTACCGTTGGCATCAATAACACAGTTGATTGTCATCTTATTGATCTGTGTACTTGATGCATGAACAGGTACAATCGAGAAAACAAGTAAAGCAACAATAAGTAATAATTTTTTCATTAGAATTCTACATGTGGAGCTTCTTTAGCTGAAGCTTCTGCTTCAAAGTATGGGAGTCTTTCAAAATGTCCAAAAGAAGCAACTAAGCTAGATGGGAACATTTCAAGCTTGTTCTTATACTGATTAACATCATCATTATAGAACTGTCTAGCATACTGAATCTTATTTTCTGTTTCAGTCAACTCATTTTGAAGCTGAATGAAGTTTTCATTTGCTTTTAAATCAGGATAAGCTTCTGCCACAGCGAATAAACGTCCAATAGCCTGTGTCAACTGATTTGATGTTTCAATCTGTTCTTCTACTGTAGAAGCATTTGTATAGTTGTTTCTAGCTGCAATAACTGCCTGCAAAGTTTCTTTCTCATGCTTCGCATAGCCCTTTACTGTTTCGACAAGATTTGGAATAAGATCCGCTCTTCTTTTAAGCACTACATCCACCTGTGCCCAGGCTGTCTGTGCTTTATTTCTCAACTTAACAAGACTGTTATATGTTGAGATACACCATAATACGATAACTGCGATAATCGCAATAATAACAATTAAAATCATAGTGATTTCCTCCTTTTTTTACATTTTATCATGTATGTTTACCTATGTATATAAATATAATCAGTATAAAAGGGGCTGACCCGGATAGATAATCTGGATTAGTTTTCAAAAATAAAATGCGCCGGATAAATCCGACGCATTTTTTGGTATAATGTAATTATGAAAACTACAACATTAAACCATAAAAATTATAGCGCATTTCAGA